>JAJRXB010000328.1 GCA_024276515.1 Chloroflexota bacterium | reverse complement strand
GCGAAGCGACACTTGCACCGCACGCAAGTGCAGGTGAGCAATCCCCGCTCACCAGCGGCTGAGACCGCTCACCTGCCCCACCGCAGTACCCCGTACGGGGCACGCAGGTGTGGGTCGCCTCCGGCTCGCGGTGACATGTCGGCACACTTTTCATACATGAGCCGGCTCTTTTTTGCTATAATGCTGCCAGAAATGGCG
Source organism: Chloroflexota bacterium (assembly GCA_024276515.1). GTDB lineage: Bacteria > Chloroflexota > Anaerolineae > 4572-78 > NAK82 > JAJRXB01. Next base: position 12,939 of record JAJRXB010000328.1, on the reverse strand, counting down.
ACAAAAGTGCCGGTCACTTTATTCAGGAACAACTCTCCGGGGCAGGCACGCCCCTACCAAAGGCACTACTGATGCCGAAGGGCCGCGTGTGCTGCCGCCAGCCGGGCGACGGGCACGCGGAAGGGGGAGCAACTGACGTAATTCTGATTGATGAGGTGACAGAATTCGATGGAATCGGGGTCGCCTCCGTGCTCACCGCAGATGCCCACTTCCAGGTCGGGGCGGGCGGCGCGGCCCTTCTCGACGGCCATTTTCATCAACGCCCCCACGCCATCCCGATCGATGGTCTGGAAGGGGTTCTGGGGCAGAACGCCTTTTTCCACGTAATCGAGCAGGAAGCGGGCCTCGGCGTCGTCCCTCGAAAAACCGAAGGTCATCTGGGTCAGGTCGTTGGTGCCGAAGGAGAAGAACTGGGCCACGCTGGCGATCTCGTCGGCGGTGACGGCGGCGCGCGGAATCTCGATCATGGTGCCGAATTTGTATTCGATATCGATCCCCTTCTCGGTCATAACCTGTTGGGCAACCTCTTCGAGTTGGGGTTGGATGACTTTCAGCTCGTTGACGTGGCCGGTCAGCGGGATCATCACTTCGGGCTTGACGACGACGCCTTCTTTGGCCACGTTGCACGCCGCCTCGAAGATGGCCCGCACCTGCATTTTGACGATGCCGGGCATCACGATGCTCAAACGCACGCCGCGCATGCCCATCATCGGGTTGCTTTCGTGCATGCTTTCGATGGCCGCCAGCAACTCTTCCAGTTCGGCCAGGCCCTCGGTTTCGCCCTTCACCCGCTTCTCGATGACCTGCTCCAACACGTCCCGCTCGTTGGGCAAAAACTCGTGCAGCGGGGGGTCGATCAGGCGGATGATGACCGGCAGGCCGTCCATCGCCTTGAAGATGCCTTCGAAGTCACTTCGCTGGAAGGGGAGCAGCTCGTTCAGAGCCTTTTCGCGTTCTTCTTCGTCTTTGGCCAGGATCATGCGTTGCACGATGGGCAGTCGTTCTTCTTCAAAGAACATGTGCTCGGTGCGGCACAGACCAATGCCCTGCGCGCCGAAGGCCCGGGCCCGGACGGCGTCGTCGGGGTAATCGGCGTTGGCCCACACCTCCAGGCGGCGGAACTCGTCGGCCCACGAGAGGAGGGTGATGAGGTCGGCCTCTTCCTCGAATTTGGGGTGGACGGTGGAGATCTTCCCGACGAAGGCTTCGCCGGTGGTGCCGTCGATGGAGATCCAATCGCCCTCTTTCACCACCACGCCGTTGGCGCTCATCTGACGTCGTTCCAGGTCGATGGTCACGTCGCTGGCGCCGACGATGCAGGGCACGCCGAACTGCCGGGCGACGACGGCGGCGTGGCTGGTGGCTCCTCCCTCGCTGGTGAGGATGCCCTTGGCGGCCAGCATGCCGTGCACGTCGTCGGGCTTGGTGAAGGGGCGGACCATGATCACGCTTTTGCCGTCCTTGCCCCATTCTTCGGCCAGGTCGGCGTCAAAGGCGACTATGCCCACGGCCGCGCCGGGGGAGGCATTGACACCTTTGGCCAACAGCTTGCCTTCGGCGGCCGCCCGCTGCTTGGCCTCCAGGTCAAATTGAGGGTGGAGCAGTGTGTCCACGTCGGACGGCTTGACGCGCATCACCGCCTCTCGGCGGGTGATCAGCCCTTCGTTGGCCATGTCCACGGCGATCTTGATGGCCGCCTTGGCGGTGCGCTTGCCATCGCGGGTTTGCAGCATCCACAGCTTGCCGCGTTCGATGGTGAACTCCACGTCCTGCATCTCGCGGTAGTGACGTTCCAGCTTATCGCAAATGTCCAGGAACTGCTCGTAGACCTCTGGCAGTTCGTGCTTCATTTCGCCGATCTTCTTGGTGTTGCGAATGCCGGCGACCACGTCCTCGCCCTGGGCGTTGAGCAGGTAGTCGCCGTACATCACCTTTTCGCCGGTGGCCGGGTCGCGGGTGAAGGCCACGCCGGTGCCCGAATCCCAGCCCATGTTGCCAAAGACCATGGTCACGATGTTGACGGCAGTGCCCAGGTCGTGGGGAATGCCGGCCGCGTTGCGATAGTCCACCGCCCGCTTGCCATTCCAGCTCTTGAAGACGGCCTCGGTAGCCATTCGCAGTTGCTCGTAGGGGTCTTGTGGAAAGTCGAAGCCTTTGTGTTTTTTGATAATTTGCTTGAAAGTCTCGGTCAGTTCCTTCCAATCGTCGGCGGTCAGATCGGTGTCGGTGGTGACTCCTCGTTTCTCCTTTAGTTCGTCGAGGGCTTTTTCAAAGTACTCGTCGGAGATGCCCAGAACCACGCTGCCGAACATCTGCACCAGGCGACGATAGGCGTCGTACACAAAACGCTCGTCGCCGGTCAGTTCGACCATGCCTTTGGCCGTCTCGTCGTTGAGGCCGAGGTTGAGCACGGTGTCCATCATGCCCGGCATCGAGAATTTGGCCCCGGAGCGACAGGAGACCAGCAGCGGATTTTTGGGGTCGCCGAATTTCTTGCCGGTCTTCTCCTCGACGTGCTTCAGCGCCTCGAGCTCTTGTTCCCACATGCCTTCGGGGAACTTTTCGCCGGCGGCCAGGTAGGCGTTGCAGGCCTCGGTGGTGACGGTGAAGCCGGGCGGGACCGGCACGCCGATGCGCGTCATCTCGGCCAGGTTGGCCCCTTTGCCGCCCAACAAGGCCCGCACTCTTTCCCACTCACCGCCGACGTACTTTTCGGCCTCGTCTACTTCTTCGAACAGATAAACCCATTTGTGTGACATTGAAACTGTCCTCCTTTAAGAACAGAAAAATTGCGTCGTTATCAGGGAGCCTGTCCCCGGCACTTACCCCCAGAGGCGCAAAGGGATAAAATTTCACCCGCACATTATATAATGGTGACGACATTTGGCAAAGTCTGGTTGGGGTGCACGAACGATTTGTTGTCGAAAACAAATGGATGCATTCAAAGTGGGGTGAGACCGTAGGGGCGAACCGGTGTGTTCGCCGGGTAGGGGGTTGTGCATTAAAAGACCCCGGGAAGACCCCAGGGCTTTGGCAGTTTGCTATTGGTAGCGCATCTGCACGCAACAACCCGCTTTTTATCTTTTTCTCCAGGCAATCCCTGGTCGGCTGGCCCCCGATCAACCCTGACCGGGAACCAGCTGACCGCGGACTACCTGCTCGGGGGCGAGGACTCGAACCTCGACCGAGGGATCCAAAGTCCCTTGTCCTACCATTAGACGACCCCCGACTGATAGACACCATTCTGCAGAGGCGTTGCTCTTTTGTGATCACATTCTAGCACAACCAACGTCCAAGAGCAAATCCGCCGGGGGGTGTTTCATAATAGAATCGTTCCTGAATAAAGTGACCGGCACTTTTGTCGCCATTTCTAGGCATCATTATGGCAAAAAAGGCCTCTCTAGCAGATGTTTAAGTGCCGGTCACTTGGTTGTTGCTTAAAAGGGAACAACTCTAAATCGTGGCAGGACAGATTGCCTATTGCCACTGACCAGGCCCTATGCTAGGATAGGGATGATCGGATTCGGATAAGGACCGGTAAAGTAGTGGGCATGGACAATATAGCAGATGTGTTGCAAAAAGCCTTTCCTGGCCTCGAGGGTGATGGGCTTGACGATCTTATGGCGGTTGCCCACAAGCGATTCTACCCACCGGACACCGTGATTGTCCACGAAGAAGAAGCAGGTCATACGTTTTTCGTCGTTCTCAAGGGCCAGGTGGAAGTCAGCAAGCAGATTGATGGCCAGACCCGGCGCGTATTGCAGCGCCACGGCCCCGGCGAGTTTTTTGGTGAGATGGCTCTCATCGAAGAGTTACCCCGGGTGGCAACCGTCCAAACCCTCACACCGAGTACACTCCTCGAAATCCACAAAGATGACTTTGACACGGCGCTTGCCCGGCATCCAACGTTGGCCCTGACGGTGATGCGCAAGGTCACGCAACGTCTGCGGTGGGCAGATCAGACGGCCATTGCCGAGTTGCGCCAGCAGAACGAAAAGCTCGCGCGCGCCTATCACAAATTGGCCGAACAAGAGCGTCTCCGTTCCGAATTCCTCACCACGATTGCTCACGAACTGCGAACCCCCCTTACGGCAGCCGATGGCTATCTGTCGTTGATCGCCAGTGGCAAACTGCCCGCCGATCAGGTGCAAGAAGGCGTCGGCCGGGCTGCGCGCAGTGTGAAGCGGGTGGTGAAGCTGGTCAACGACATCCTGTTCCTGCAAGAGATGGATCTGATACTGCCCGAATTTCAACCGGTATCTCTGCGAGAGCTGATCAGTCAGGCCGTCGCCGACCGGAGCCAGCAAGCCATCGATGCCAACCTGTCCCTGCGCGTGCAAGTGGAAGAACCGTTGCCCGAAATCAGGGGCGACCCGGAGTGGCTGCGCCGGGCCATAGATGCCCTGCTCGACAATGCCATCAAATTTAGCCCCAACGGGGGAGAGATTTCTATACGTATTGCCCGCCGGTCGGAGCAGATACGACTGTCTATCAGCGACCAGGGAGTGGGTATTCCAACCGATCAGATGGACCGTGTCTTTGCCCGCTTCCAGCGTATTGAGCGGGCGGGGCCGCACCTTTTCGGCGGTGTGGGTTTGGGACTGCCGGTAGCCAGGCAGGTGGTGGAGCAGCACGGCGGCACCATCGAGGTACACAGCGTCGAAGGTCAGGGCAGCACCTTTGTTTTGAGTCTGCCGGCCACCGACTAAAAACGCCCAAAACCAAAAGAGCGTGGCTAAATTTTGTAGTAGTGACGACTTTAGTCGTTCCCAGCGACTGAAGTCGCTACTACCTCCTACAGATTTTAACCACACTCAAACCAAAATAGCGCGTTTGCGGCCTGGCGCAGAGTAGTTTACAATAAAAAGGACCGAGATCGGGTTCAAAAATACGACCATTATTGAGAGGCCATTATGTTGGTAAAATTTTGGGGAGTGCGGGGTTCAGTGCCAGCACCATTGACTTCCACTCAGATTCAGAGTAAAATCGTCCGCGCCCTGCACCAAATGGCTGGCAGACGAATAAACCTTTCTGACCCCAAGGCCATCGAGGAATTTGTGACCGGATTGCCCCTTTCCATTCGCGGGGCGGTGGGGGGCAACACTTCGTGCATCACGGTCGAAACGCCAACGGGCCTGGTGATCTTCGACGCCGGGACCGGCATGCGCGAGCTGGGCAATGCCCTGATGAAACGGGAGTTTGGGCAGGGGAGGGGGCAGGCAAGCATTTTCTTCACGCACACCCACTGGGACCACATTCAAGGGTTTCCCTTCTTCCAACCCATCTTTGTGCCCGGCAATCGCTTTACCATTTATCACATGCACCCCCACGTTGAGCGAGTCATCGTCGACCAGATGCGGTCCGAATGGTTCCCGGTTCAATTTGGCCATTTGAGCGCCGACCTGGAGTTCAGGCAAATGCAAGAGGGCGAAGCGGTGAAGGTAGCCGGGTTGGAAGTCCGGAGCAAAGCCCTTCAGCATCCCGGCGTCGCCTACGCCTACCGGGTCGAAAATGGCACTTCGTCGCTGGTGCTGGCGACCGACGGCGAATACAAAAACCTGAGCGCCTCTCACACCAAAGAATACATCGACTTTTACGCCGGCGCCGATGTCCTCATCTTCGATGCGATGTTTTCCGTCCGCGAGTCGATCATCAAGGAAGATTGGGGACACAGCTCGGCGCTCATCGGCGCCGACATCGCGCGGCAGGCCGGGGTGAAACAACTGGTGCTCTTTCACCACGACCCGGCCTCGGGGGACGATGAAATCTGGCGTGTCTACCAGGAAACAATGGAATACCTGTCGCAAGATTTTACCACCACCCCGCCAGAGGTGGTGGTGGCGACCGAGGGTTTGGAGATCAACCTTTCGGATAAGCACAACTTTGCCGTTGGGACGCAGATGACCGGCGACGTTGCCATTGTCTCATTGGAGGGGCATTTTGATGCTTATGGCGCTGAAATCTTCGAAGCGCAGCTCGACACGCTGTTGCACAAAACGAATCTGCGCAAAGTCGTCCTCAACATGGCGGGGCTGACAGAGCTGAATATGGCGGGGGTCAAGGCTCTGCTCGAAGCGCGCAAAAACATCTACAGTATGGCGCTGGCTCAGCTCCCCAGTCACATCCATCGCGTTTTGGAACTGGCCGTGACCACCGATTTCTTCGCCATCTACGATGCGGTTGATACCGCCCTCGAGGCCCTCAGCCCATCCGACAACGAACGGCACTGAAGGCGTAGGGCCGAGGCATTACCTTACTCACAGAACTGATGGCGCCGAAGGAATGGAGAATCCCTCGATTCCTTCGGCCCCCTCAGTTCGCCATATGGGAATCCCCAATAGGACAGGTGATACCTATGAGCGAACTATCTGCCGCCGAGGCCGGCCTGGGTCTCACGTTTCGCGACAAAACCCTGCTTCAGCGTGCCCTCACTCACCGCTCGTATACCAACGAGAATCCCGATTTTCCCCTGGAAGACAACGAACGGCTGGAATTTTTGGGCGACGCTGTGCTCGACTTTGTGACGGCCGAATATCTCTACCATCGCTTCCCGGAAATGGACGAGGGAGAGCTCACCAGTCTGCGGGCGGCGCTGGTGCGCACCGAAACATTGGCCCGTTTTGCGTCAGAACTGGGGCTTGGTTCGTACATTTACATGGGACGGGGTGAGGAAGAGAACGGTGGCCGGACGCGCCCGGCGATCTTGTGCGGCTGTTACGAGGCGTTGGTTGGCGCGCTCTATTTGGACCAGGGCCTGGAAGTGACAAAAGCTTTCGTCATCCAGGTCATCAGGCCGGTCGTGCGACAAATCCTGGAAAGCGAAGCCAATAAGGATGCCAAAAGTCAGTTGCAAGAACTGAGCCAGAAGCATCGGCGGATCACTCCCACTTACCGGACGGTGAGCGAGCGAGGACCGGACCATGCCAAAGAATTCACGGTGGCGGCTATGATCGGCCGTGAGACGTATGGGCTGGGGACCGGGCGCAGCAAGCAGGTGGCGGCCCAGGCGGCCGCCCAGGCCGCGTTGGAGCGGTTGGAGCAGGAGGTACGCGAGGAGTGGGCGTCGGATGAGGCATAGCCGACGGCTGTTGGTGATCGGTGGCAGCGGCGAGTTGGGACGGCAAGTGGTGCTGGCCGCCCACGGCTGGGACCTGCACGCCACGCACCTCACGCGCCGACCCCACACGCCCGGCGCGACCTGGCACCGACTCGACGTCACCGACCGCCAGGCCGTCCACAAATTGGTGATGAGTCTCCGGCCCGACGCCATCGTCCACACCGCCGTCAGCGACCGCAGCCCCGGTGATTTGCGGGCCGCCATTGTGGACGGCGGGCGACACGTGGCTCAGGCCGCCGCCGACGTTGGCGCGCGCTGCATCGCCCTCTCCACCGACCTGGTCTTCGACGGCAGGCGGGGAAACTACACCGAAGAAGACCCGCCCAACCCCATCATGCCCTATGGCCGGGCCAAGGCCGACATGGAGCACGCGTTGCTGGCGATGGGGACCGATCTGGCGGTCGTGCGCACCTCGCTCATCCTCACCCTGGAGCCGATGGGCCGGCACGTGGCCTGGATCGTGGACGCGCTCCGTCCCGCAAAAGCGGGGCTGCGTCCCGCAAAAGCGGGGCTGCGTCCCGCGCAGGCGGGGTTACGCGGGGGCGAACGGCGTGGCCTCTTCACCGACGAGCTGCGCTGTCCCATCTGGAGCGACGAGCTGGCCGCCGCCCTGCTGGAACTGGCGACCCTCGACTACCGGGGTCTGCTCCACGTGGCCGGGCCAGAGGTAACGCACCGCTACGCCCTGGGCCTGGCGCTGGCCGACTATTTTGACCTGGACCCGACTCTCATCAAACCTGCCCTCAGCGCCGAGAGCGGCCTGAATCGTCCCCTGGACTGCACTCTGAATTGCAGCCGGGCTTATGGGCTGCTCAAAACCTCCATCCACGGCGTGAACGCGCGGCTGGGCAAGAAGTAGCGGCCGACCTGTCCCTCAATCTCCCCGCCACCGCTGGATGTTGCGCGCGTGTTCCAGTTCGTGGCGGTGCAACCTGTCCAGCATTTCTGCGACGGTCCCCTTCTCGCCCCAGGGGAAGGTCACCTGCCGTTCCTGCCGTTCGGGAGACAGCTCCCCGGCCGCGGTCACGATTTTCTCCCGGATGGCAGCCAATTCTTCTAGAATGGCAGCCAGCGGGATACTACGCTTGCGGGCAGCCTGTTCGTCGTTCCAGGCCATGTAGTTCTCGATGACTTCGACCTCGAAGGGACCGCCGTCGGCGTAGCGGCGCAGGGGCTCCAGGCAGACTTCCTCCCAGGTGACAATGTGTCCCAGTATGTCCTTGCCCGTCCAGACCCCCTCCACCTGGACCTGAGTCATATCCTCCTGGCTCAGGCCCTCGATGGCCTGGTGTAGAGCCTGGCGGCTTTCGGCCAATCTGGTCAGTGCCTCGTTTATGGTGGTCATCGTTGCGCCTCCTAATCTATCTGAGACCTCGGAGGTTTCAAAAACCTCCGAGGTCTGGATGCTGTCACCTCCCTATGCCAAATCCGCCGCAGCCGGCCCCGGTAACGCCTTGGCCTCCGACTCCCCCTCCTCCAGGGCACGCACCTCCCGGTAGGTCAGCGTCCACACGCTGGACCGGAATACCTCGGCCAACCCCCCCAGAAACAGACCCGGCACGACGACCACCAGGATGAAAATCGGCAGGCCGACGACGGCCCCCACGATCCACGGCACCGCCCCCTCGAAGGTGAGGCTGGCCAGCCCGCCCACCAGCAGCGCCGGCAGTCCGCCCAGGGCCAACCCCAGGAGCACCAGGGTGATCATAACGGGTATCATCACCAATGCCCAGGCCATACTCAACCCAATCATGATCAACCACATCACGCCCACGTCTTTCAGATGTCGCCGCACGACGCCGTAGCCCTGGCGGATGGCCTCGATCACCCCTGCTCTCTCCAGCACACACGCTCGCCGGAAGAAGTGGGTCAGCAGCGAGAGCACCGCGCTGACGACGATGCCCAACAAAACGAGGGGGATAACCATACCGACCGTGGTCACCGTACCGATGATCCCGGCTGCCTTGCTGCCCGTCGTCCACAGCAGCAGCGGGGCCAACGCCAGCAAAAACAGCAGAATGAAGACCACTGCCACCGGCAGACCGATGATCAGGTCGATCAAAAAGAGTCGCCAGGCGGCCCGCGACCACCCCTGGCGAAATCCCCAGCGCACTCCCCGTTTTTCGCCTGTCTCTTCGTGATCGTTCACCATTCGGATCAGTGCCGTCTCGGCCAGGTAACGCAGCACCAAAGCTACAATGGAAAATATCAGGGCCGCACATATCAATCCGACGCCGATGGCGACCAACGCGCCTACGACCTGCGGCGGAATCTCCGGGATGGAGAACTTGCCAGGGAATGGGAGTCCCCCACCATCTCCGTCGCCGCCGTAGGAGAACTGCCCGCCGTTGCCGCCCCGAGAGGTGGTCAGCGCAACGAGGACGCCGAAGACCCACAAAGCCCGGTAGCGCCAGGTGATCTCTAAAGCTCGCTTCAGAACCTTCAAGTGATTCATCTTTCTCCTCCCGTAACTATATCTCGACCTTCTCAACGGACAGCCAGTCCACCTCCATCCATTGGCGACCGGGAACGTCCAACAGCCCCCAACCCAGTCGCCCCCAGGGTGTCACCACCATGTACTGGTTGTCCAGCCACATCACAAAGCCCAGCGGTCCCCGGGGGGAAGGGGCATCCCCCAGCACCGTTCTCTCGTCCACCCGAAAGCGTGCCCGTTCCACCCCCCACTCGATGGCATAGGTGTGCCATTCGGTCATCTCGGCTTCTACCACCGCCTCCTGCACGCTCAAAGCCCGCTGGATGGGAGGCCACAGGGCGCGGTAGAGGGGACGAAGGTTCATCAGCAGCACCGCCAATGGCGCGAGGGGGGCCAGCAGCAGAGCAGAAGGGCGCAGGGCGTCAATCGTGGCTGCCTTCCAGCCATAGCCCGGCGTGTCCAGATCCAGCTTCATATTCGATGGCGGAGAGGCGTAAAAGAACCAGATGGCGCGGGGGAGGGTTGGTGTGCGCGCTCCGGTCATCAAAAAGGGGTCATTCCAAAAGCCAAAGCCGGCGGTGCCTTTCAGGTTCGATGGGCCACTCCCTGCCGGGTGAGAGAAACGGGCGCGCACGGTGAGTCGCAGCGGCGGACGCCAGGGGAAGCGGCGGCGGGGCAAACCCTGGTAGTCGTCTATCTGAGCGTCGGTGTATTGCCGATTAGAAGCATTGGCGTTGACGAGGCGGAGGGTGGCGCCGGTGGGTTCCAGCGCCCCATTGCCCACCACGTAACGCTGCCAGCGGGGGTCGAGTTCGGCTGAGAAGTCTTCGTACACGTTCATCATTGCTCCCCAGTATAACATAATCCCGTGTCGAATACAATGGGTAATCGTTGCACATTTTCAATTTAGGTGACAAAAGTGCCTGTCACCTACTCCTGGGCAGTTACCCCAGAATAATTCGGGTGTGTTCAAAACGAATTGGCACATTGTGTAGGGGCAGACCGATGTGTCTGCCCCTTACTTAAGGCCCATCAAAGTGTTTTCAGACCAATTTCCTATTGTGGACGCATGCCCAGGTGTGTTAGAATTAGTTTGGATTGCTTTTCCGCCCTGTCCGGTGACCTGACACCGGGGGGCAGGCAGGAGGCATTAGGAGATGGCTGGCGAGAGAGTGCTCGTCGTTGATGATCGAGCGGAAAACGTGGAGTTTATCGTTGACTACGTCCTCAAGCCCTACGGCTACGAATCCATCGTGGCCTACGACGGGCTTGAAGGACTTCAACTGGCTCAGAGCGAACGCCCCGACTTGATTCTGCTCGATATGAACATGCCCAAGATGACCGGCATCGAGGTGCTGGAAGCGCTTCAGCGCGAAGGTGTCCAGATCCCCGTCATCTTGATGACCTTTCACGGCTCCGAAACACTGGCTGTAGCTGCCTTCCGCCTGGGGATCAAAGATTACATCCTCAAGCCATTCCAAATCGAGGAGATGCTCGGCGCCATAGAGCGGGCCTTGACCGAGGTACGTCTGCGCCGCGAGCGGGACGACCTGATGGCGCGGTTGATGACCGCCAATCGGCTGCTCGAGCAGCGCGTGAAGGAACTGAACACCCTGTTCGGCATTGGCAAGTCGGTGACGGCCCTGCTCAATCTGGACAAGCTGCTGGCCCGACTGGTAGAAGCCGCCGTGTATCTCACCAACGCCGAAGAAGGCTCGCTGCTGCTGGTCGACGAGCAGACCAACGAACTGTACATGGTGGCGGCCCAGGGCTTCGACGAACGGGTAGCCCGATCCTTCCGGCTGCGGGTAGAAGACAGTCTGGCCGGCGGCGTGGTCAAGACAGGCGAGCCGGCCATCCTGAATGGCGACGAGACTCAGCGCATCAAAACTGCCTACCTGGTCAAATCGCTCATCTACGTGCCGCTCAAGGTCAAGAATCGAGTCAGGGGCGTGCTGGGCGTCGACAACCGCCAGACAACCCGGCAGTTCACCAAGCACGACGTGCGACTGCTGTCGGTGTTGGCTGGTTACGCGGCCATCGCGCTGGAAAACGCCCGTCTCTTCGGTCAGGTGGAGAGCGAGCGCACCAAACTGGCAACCGTGCTGGGAGGCACCGAGGAGCCGATCCTGGTGACCACCGGCCGCGACGACCGGGTCGTTTTGGCCAACGCCGCCGCTCGTCGCGCTTTCGACCTGGGCGCAACCGTGGTCGAAGGCTATCCCCTGGCCGAACTCATTGACAACGAAAAACTCATCAATTTCGTGACCAGTGCGGCCGAAACCGGCCTGGCCCAAAGAAGCGAAATCCCCCTCGACGATGGCCGTACCCTCTATGCCACGCTCACCCCCATCCCCGGCGTGGGGCGGGCCGTGATTATGCAAGACATCACCCACTTCAAAGAATTAGACCAGATGAAAACAGAGTTCGTGTCCACCGTCTCTCACGACCTCCGCTCGCCCCTGACCTCCATCCTGGGCTACGCCCAGATGCTCAAAGCCGTCGGTCCCCTCAACGACAAACAGCAGACGTTCGTCGAACGGATCACCCGAGGAGTCAACCAGGTCACTGAGCTCATTGACGATCTGCTGGACATCGGCAAGATCGAAGCCGGCCTCGATATGGAGATGGAACCCTGTGACCTGACCGCAATGGCCAGGGACGTGGTCGAAGAGCTGAGGGGGATGGCCGCCAACAAGAAGCAGGAACTCGTCTATCGTGGCCTGGCAGAGACGACTCCAACGCTGGGCAACGACCTGCGACTGCGCCAGGTCATCAGCAACCTGGTGGGCAATGCCATCAAATACACCCCAGAAGGGGGCCAGATCAACGTGACGGTTCGGCTGGAAGACAGCACCGTGCTGCTCAGCGTCGAGGACAACGGCATTGGCATCCCCCCCGCCGACCTGCCTTACATCTTCGACAAATTCTACCGGGTCGAAAGCGAAGAAACGGCCGACATCCAGGGCACCGGTTTGGGTCTCTCCATTTGCAAATCGGTGGTCGAGAAACACGGCGGCCGCATTTGGGCGGAGAGTGTGCCCGGCAAGGGGAGCGTCTTTCACGTTGGCCTGCCTCTGCTGGCGCAGACCGATCTGCCGGCGGATCTCCAGCCCGTGGCAATCGAGCCGTCCGCTCGCTGATAGCCTTCAACGGCAAGCTTCACCGCGCTCAAAGGCCGCGTGCCACAACCCGTCCCCCGCGAGCCCCCCCGACGCCGAATCCGGCGTCGGGGGGGCTTTTTTCGTGTAAGCGTTCACCCCTCCCTCCTTGTCAGGGAGGGGGCGGGGAAGGGTGGCATCTCGCCCGGAGAGAGATGCCGTCCCGGATGCAGGGTGTTTCTCTGGCGTCCCCGCCACCCCCACCCCAGCCCTCCCCCTCGTTGGGG
>JAJRXB010000327.1 GCA_024276515.1 Chloroflexota bacterium | reverse complement strand
GTGCTGTTCGTGGCTCCCGTGCCAGCCGAGGGACATGGCCGTGTAGAGGCGGCGTCGCCAGCGGGGCGCGTCGAGCATACGGTCGCGCAGGCGGGCCAGGTCGGGGATCATCGGCAGGTAGCGGTAAAGGGTGCTGCTCAGCAGGTAAATCCCAACGCAGGTGAAGTCCCACAGGAAGGGCGACTGGTAACGTCCCCAAATGAAGGGGTAAACGATGCGCTCCGGGCGGCCCATGTCGATCCAGATTTGCAGCAACCCCAGGATAAGGGCGAAAAAGGTGATGGCCTCGGCGATGCGGGTGATGGGGCGTCGCCACTCGGCCTGGGTGACGCGCAGAATGGCCGAGATGAGGGTGCCGGCGTGGCTGATGCCGATGAAGAACACGAAGTTGGTGAGATAGATGCCCCAGTAGACCGGCCGGTTGAGCCCGGTGACGCCCAGGCCCAGCCACCACTGCCGGGCCAGCGACACAGCCCCCCACAGGAAGACCAGCCCAATGGCCCCGACCACCAGCCAAAATTGCATCGTGGTATGGCGCAGTGGGTTGAGGACGGTTCGTTCAAGCTCTGATTCACGGTACGGTGCGTCCACTATTCTATCCTCCGCATGCATACCTCGTGTTGCGTGTTACTACCCCTGCTTCAAGTAATACACCTTCGGCTCGGTGCCCATCTCCTCCAGCAGACGGAAGGCGCGGGGACTGGCCGCCAGTTGCGACACCAGGCTGTCGGGATCGTCCAGGTCGCCGAAGTAGCGGGCGTGGCCGGTGCAGGTTTGCACGCAGGCCGGGACGTAGTCGGTGGGGTTGAAGGGACGCCCCTCGGCCTCGGCCTTCTGGCGGGCCTTGCGCAGCCGCTGGATGCAGAAGGTACACTTTTCCACCACCCCCTTGGGCCGGGGGGCGACTTCCGGGTCGGGGTTGAGGTGTTCCTTGAGCGCCTCCGGCCACTCGGGCCGATACCAGTTGAAGTAGCGCACCTGGTAGGGGCAGGCGACGGTGCAAAAGCGACAACCGATGCAACGGTCGTAATCTATCAGCACGATGCCCTCTTCGTTCTTGTACGTCGCCTTCACCGGGCAAACTTTGATGCAGGGTGGGTTGTCGCAGTGCTGACAGGGACGGGGGATGAAGGTCATCGTCACGTTGGGGTATTCCCCCTCCACGAAGGGCAGCACCTCGTTCCACAGAATCGCCCGGCCCCGCGACGCCTGGTCGGGTCCCGCCACCGGCGTGTTGTTCTCCATGCGACAGGCGACCGTGCAACTCTGGCAGGCGAAGCATTTATCCAGGTCGATCACCATTCCCCATCGGGCCATAGTAGGAGCCTCCGAATGGAATTGTGTATTGCGTGTTGCGTATTGCGTGTTGCGTATTGCGTGTTACGTGTTACGTGTTACGTGAGGCAGCGACACACGCAACACATTTCACGTCTCACGCTTTGTAGATGCGCACGCGGGTTGGGCTGACCGCCGCCACCCCGTCCAGCGGCTCGGTGCCGGCGACCAACAACCGGTTGGGGTTGGCGCCGATGACCACGTTCGCTTTCGAGCCGCGCCCCCACTTCACCAGCGTGCGATGTCCCTGGCCGGGCGGCATGTACACCGCGTTGGGCCACAGTCCTTCGTACAGGCGGACCGGGACCTGCACGCGCCCTACCGCCGATTCCACCCACACCAGGTCGCCCTTTTTCACGCCCAGCGCCTCGGCGGCGCGTGGATTGATCTCCACCCAACTGGACCATTTCATATTGGTCTGCAATCCGTAGGCCTCTTGCAGGGTGGGGAGGATTCCCTCCCAGCTCCGGGGCTGGGTGATGAGCGTTTGGGTGACGAGCAGGAAGGGATAGGTGGCCGCGTCGCCGCTTTCGACGGTTGCAGGCAGGTCGAAATGGGGCAGGCAATCCAGGTCGTCCGAGGAACCCTGCGCCAGCGCCGCGAACAGCTCGCGGGAGAAGAGGTCGAAACGGCCATCTTTCGGCGCGTTCAGCCGGTCGCGCCCGACCACGTTCCCCCAGGCGGGGCTGCCCGGCGCCGCGTTGAAGTAGACCATCTCCGACCAGACGCCGTTCTCCTCGAATTTGTCCCGGTCCACGTCAATTGCAGAAAGACGATATTCGACCAGCTCTTTGTAGCTGCGCCAGGGGAGGGCGTCGGCCAGAGGCCCGCCAAGCATAGCGGCCAGGCTCAGCAGCACGTCGCCGGGGTCCCGCGTGTCGTGGACCGGTTCCACCACCGGCCGGCGCAACGACACGCCTGCGTAGCCGGTCCCCTCGATGTAGTCGTCACCCCACACCTCCAGAAAGGTGCTGGCCGGCAGGATCAGGTCGGCGTGGGCGGCACTCTCGTCCAGCGTGGAGGCAAAGCTGACGACGAAGGGCACTTTTCTCAGCGCCTCGGCGAAGCGACTGCCATTCGGCGCGTCGTAGACCGGGTTGGCGTTATAGAGGAAGAGCGCGTTCACCGGGTACGGCTCGTCGGCCACCTGTGCCGCGCCGACAGGTGCAGGCAGGACGCGGTCGGCCACGTTCTGGTAGGCGGAGAGCGCCAGCGGCAGGGCGTCGGAGCCGGCGCCGTCCACCCGCTCCTGGGCCAGACCGGCCTCGGCCACCGGGTCCGGGGTCCAGTCGGGCCAGTCGGCCAGGCGGGGGAAGCGTTGCACCCACACGCCGCCCGGCACGTCTATGGAGCCGACGAGGGCGTTCAGCGCGTGGACGGCCATTGCCGTGTACAGGCTGTTGCCGCTGGCCAGCCCGCCGGGCCCGGTGGGCATCACCGCGACGGCCGGACGATTGGTGGCGAACTCCCCGGCCAGGCGGGCGATGTCGGCGGCGGGCACGCCAGTGATGGATTCCACCCGGTCCAGCGGGTAGCGTTCCAGCACCAGGCGTTTGAAGCCCATGTGGAGGTTCCCCGCCTCGTCCTCAAAATCGTCAAATCCGAAGGTAAAATCGCGGACAAAGTCCTCGTCGTACAGGCCGCTGTTGACGATGACGTTGGCCAGTCCCAGCGCCAGCGCGCCGTAGGTGCCGGGGCGGATGGGAACCCATTCGTCGGCCTTGACGCCGGTCAGCGACAGACGCGGGTGGACGGCGACCAGCTTGCCCCGGTCGGGGCGACCGCGTCGCATAAAGGCCAGCGCGCCCAGGTAGCCGATGACGTGGCGGCTGGCTTCCAGCAGATTGCCGCCGAAGGTCATCACGTAGCGGGCGTTGTTCAAATCGTAGACGGGGATGCCGTTGATGCCCTGGGTGAGGAAGGTCGCCAGCCGCGCTGCCTGTTCGTCCAGGCTGTCTTGCGAGATGACGTTGGGCGAGCCGTAGGCGGTCATAAAGCGGTTGATGAGGGCCCGCATCTGGCCCCGGGTTTCGCCGTGGAGAAAGACGACGGTGTGAGCCTGGCCGGCCGCTCGCAACGCGCTCAGCCTGTCGGCCACCAGGGCCAGGGCTTCGTCCCAGGAAATCTCTCGCCAGTCGCCGTTGCCCCGTTCACCGGTTTGCAGGCGTGGACGGGGGAGACGCTCCGGGCTGTAGAGCATCTCCAGCGCGGCCTGCCCTCTGAGGCAGCAGACGCCCTGGTTGAGCGGGTGGAGGGGGTTGCCCTCGATTTTGACGGCTTTGCCATCAACAACCCGCACGACCAGGCCGCAGCCGGAGGGGCAGAGGGCGCAGGTGGTTTTGACCCAGGTCTCGTCGAGGGGAGGAGCGGCCATCGCGCCGCCCCGCCCGACCACCGGCGCGCCCCCCTTCTCCAGCAGCGACCGGGTGCCGCTGGCGGCCGCCAGGGCTGCCCCGGCGGCTGTGACCGTGGCTCCTATCCTGATGAAATCTCGCCGCGAAATCTTTTCCATCCTCGCACTCCCACCTGTTGCGTGTTGCGTGTTGCGTATTGCGTGTTGCGTATTGCGTGTTGCGTATTGCGTATTGCGTACACGGAACACGCAACACGCATCACGTTCTAATTCCCTTCGTAGTCCTTCAACCAGTCGTGCAGCGCCTTTGCCTGGCCGGCCTTGAGTCGCAGAGGTTCGGCCGGCGGGACCGGGCCAGGGGCGGCGACGTAGGCGCTCTCGTCCACTTCCAGGTGAACGCCCAGCAGCGCCAGCGATTCGGTCAGGCCGGGCACGGTTCCGGGCTTGCCGGCTCCCACCCAGGCCTGTCCCCGGGGGGTGCGCAGCCCTCCCCCGGACGGGCTGAGGTGACAGGTGGCGCACGGTTCACCGGTCTGCGTGGCGTATTCGGGCAATGCCTGCGTCGGCCGGCCGGTGAGGGCCAGAGTCAGGACGATGGTGATGAATAGGGTTGAGAACAGTAGTAATCGCTTCATCACTTGGCTCCCGTTTCGTGATGCGTGATGCGTGATGCGTGTTGCGTGTTGCGTGCTGCGTGAGGCCAACGGAACACGCAGCACGCATCAAACCAGATCCCCCACAACAACCCGCTCTCCTTCCACCGTCACCGGCAATTGCTCCAGCGGCACCGGAGGCGGGCCGGCGATCACTTCGCCGAACTGGTCGAAACGGCCATCGTGGCAGGGGCAGTAGAACTCTTTGTTCCCTGCCTGCCATTGCACGATGCAGCCCAGGTGGGTGCAAACCAGCGAGAAGGCTTTGATGCTCTCGGCGGTGCGGATGACGATGGCCGGCGCGCCGGCGTAGGTGATGGTTTTTGTCCCACCCACCGGCAACTCGGACAGGGAGAGTTCGACCGGCCTGGCCTCCTGGGCCGAAGCCTGGGGGAAGAGCTTCGATTGCACAAAGGTGCCGGCCCAGGCCGCGCCGACGACCGCGATACCAAGCTGAATGAACTGCCGCCGGGAGGTGAAGACGGAGGGCCTGGGGATCTGACTTGCCTGGGTGTTGTTTTCAGAGTCGGTCATAATTTACACTCCGTGGTGCGTGGGGCGTGGGGCCAACGGAACACGAAACACGCACCACGCATTACACAGACTTTGCTCATTCGCCGATTTCAACCACGCCAACGTAATGGTGACAATTGTTGCACGAGGTAGCCGGTTCGTGGCAATACAGGCAGTCGGCCTGGGTCAGGTCGCCCTGGTTGACCACGTCCATGTGATGAGTCTGCCACCAGTCGAGGGGGCTGTGGTATTCGGGCGCGGGCAGGCCGGGGTCCAGGCGAATGGCCATCGGTCCGGCCCCGTCCTTCACCGGCTTCTCGACGTAGCTGGGGTAGAAGCCCACGACCAGGGCCAGGGTTATCAAAACGGCGAGGATCAGAGCCACTTTTCGCATCACATCCCTCCAAACCGACCGTGGACCACGGACCGCAGACCGCCGTCGGCTGTCAGCGGTCGGCGGTCATCGTCACAGCTTCAACGCATTGCCCAGCAGTTGAATCACGCCGCCCACTTCGGCCGGCACGTCCCAATAGCGCATCACTTCCGGCAGTTGGGCCTTGCAGATGGCGCAGATGGTGGCCAGGAAGTTGGCCTTGACGTGCTTGACCGCCATCGCCCGGGGCTTGCCGCCCGCCATACGGATGGCCATCACCTCATCGGTCAGCAGGCCGCCGCCGGCGCCGCAGCAGTAGGTCTTTTCACGGATGGTGTCGGCGGGCATTTCGACGAAGTGATTGCAGCAGGCGCGCAAAATCTCGCGCGGCTCGTCGAGCAACTGGCCGGCGCGGGCCGGGTTGCACGGGTCGTGATAGGTGACGACGTAGTCGTCGTTGGCGCTCTTGTCTATCTTGCCGTCGAGAGCCCCTTTGCGCATCACGTCCACGATGAACTGGCTGATGTGGTAAGGGTAGGGCGGGTCGAACATGTCCATCGGGCCGTTGAGGGTGGGGGTGAGAATACCGGCCCGCCAGGCGTGGCCGCACTCGCCCCAGATGATGGTCTTCACGCCCAGCATGCGCGCCCCGTCAATGATGCGCTTGTTGACTTTTTTCAGGTTGTGATAATTGAGGAAAAGGCCAAAGTTGCCCGCTTCGTTGGCGTAAGTGCTGGTGGTCCAACGGATGCCCAACACGTGGAAGAGCTTGGCATAGCCGATCATCGTATCTACGTTGGCGAAGTTGTCGGCCGAAGGGGGCACCAGGAGCACATCGGCGCCGTAATCGTCCACCGGGAAACGGATGGGGATCCCCGTCTCCTCCTCCATTTCCTCTTCCAGGAATTCACAGTTGTCTATCCAGGCAGCAGGCGGGATGCCCAGGTTGTTGCCCGTCTCGTAGACTTTGGCCACCACTTCGGTGACGTACTTGGTGCCGACGCCGATGCTGCTCATGATCTCGCGAGCGGCGGCGGTGATCTCGGC
>JAJRXB010000326.1 GCA_024276515.1 Chloroflexota bacterium | reverse complement strand
TCAACGAAGTCCCATTCGGGCTTGTTGTCTTCAATGTAGTAGGTTCCTACTACAAAGCGGTCCTCGTCCAGGCTCTCCCACATGTAGTTGAACATATGGGGGTCGTACAGTTCTTTCACCATAATGTCCTCCTTGACTGGCGAGACGAATGACGAAAACCTGTCGCCCGCTGACCTTCGTCCTTCGTCTTTCGTCACCCACCGTGAGTTTTTTGAGGTGCTGCGATTAGCCCAGCAGCGCCTCGCGGATCATCGCCGACGCCTCCATCGCGTCGCCGCCGGCGATCACCTGGCCGATTCGGTCGCGCCCGATTTTGTCCAGCAAGCCGTGGAGTCCCTGGATCCAGAGGATGCTCTCGGTGGCAGCCCGAATCCCATCCTCGCGATAGGGGAAGATGTCGAGGGCATACCAGCCGTCGTAGTCCATCCGGTCCAGCCAGTAGAGGAGCTCCAGCATCTCGACGGTGTGAACCGAGCCGACGGTCATATCGTCGTCCCACAGCCGCCAGTTGTCGTTGAAGTGCATGTAAAAGAGTTTCTGGCCGAAGTATTGCAGCAGCGCAGCCGACTCGGCGGCGCTTTCGTAGGCCATCAGAGCGTGCCCCACGTCGATCATCGCCCCTACGTTGGGTTTGTTCACCTTCTCAACCAGGAGCAGGGTTTTGCCGACGGTGCCGATGAAACAATGGGTGCGCGGCTCTTTGGGCTTGTATTCGATGACCAGCTTGACCTCGGGCACGTGCTCGGCACACTCGATGGTGCCCTCGATGATCCGGTCCCAGGCGGCCAGGTAGTCGGCCTGGAAGGGATAGTCGAAGCCGTCCTGTCCGAACCACAAATCCACGACCTCGCAGTTCATCTGTTTGGCCCATTCCATAGACTTTTTGACCTGATGGATGGCGTCGCGGCGAATCTGCGGGTCGTTGGCGGAAAAGGAGCCCCAGCCCCACTTGCCGGAGGCCCAGATGTCGGGGGTGACGCAGGTCACCTCCAGCCCGGCGTCTCTGATCTGCCGGTGAACCTGCTCCAGGTTGTCGTCGTTGACGTGCCACAGCCCGACCACCTCCACCCCGGTGAGCCCCTCAACGCGGGTGGCGGCCTGGATAAGCTCTTCGACCGTCAGCCGCTCGCCGTAGCCGGACAGGACGTAGCGGTCGGCGCAGGCGTTGAAGGTGTTGATGTTGGCAGAAAAGCGGAGAGTTGTTGCCATAAATGTACTCCTTTCCAGAGAGTAGAATCATAGGGCACGGGTTCAGGGCTGTTCAGTTCTACGGTTATGTCATTGCGAGACGTATTTTGCCGAAGCAATCCCCACGTTGCAGGCGGGAGATTGCTTACCCCATTCGGGGCACAGGTCGTCGCTTCGCTTCCTCGCAATGACATGCGCAGAATCTTTAGAACTGAACAACCTTGGGGCACGGGTAACTACCCAGGCTATCCAAGTAAATCAGGCCAAATCCGCCGGGATTAGGGGATTTGGAGATAACGATGGGGCATGTCATTCTGAGCCGGAGCGAAGCGGAGGCGAAGAATCCCCTCTCTGCCTTGAGCTATGTATTACCCACATGTCGTTCCGGCCGCTTTTTGCTGCGAATAAATCCGCAGGCTAATAGCTAAAGTCGGCTAAAGCCGACTGCTTCCCCCACGATTCTGGGCAAAAGCAGCACGTTTCAACGTGCTTGGGCTATTAGCCCTGAGCTTTAGCTCGGGGCGGACGTCAGCAAGGCGAGATGTGGGTAATGATAAGCTGCCTTGGGAAGGGAGATTCTTCGGCCTTCGGCCTCAGAATGACGTGCCATAACAGATTGAATCGCTGCTTCCCCTCCCACAATTCTGCGTAGAGCCGAAAAAATCCCCTAATCTCCCAATCCCGGCCAAAAAACAGGCTAATCAGGCAAGCGAGCCTGAGTGGTAACGGGCGCGGTGCGTGTTGCGTAAAATTTGCGCAATTACGCAAATACGCAGTACCAAAAAGCCCCGTTGTGGCACGGTCGAGAGACCGGCCACAGCCTGACCTGAGTAGATACGTAAAATTTGCGCAACACGCAGCACTTAAGGCCGCGAGAGAGTCACTTTAAAGTCGTAGCGGTCCCCGCGCCACACGGCCTCCAGGTATTCAACGGCGACGCCGTCGGCGGCGTAGGTGACCCGTTCCATGTACATCACAGGCATATTCTCTTGAATTTGCAGCAGTTGTGCTTCGTAGGGGGTAGCGCAACGTGCCCGCAGAATTTCTTTGCCTGTCCACAGGCGCAATCCATAGCGAGTTTCGAGCAGGCGGTATAGGGAGTTGGTGAGGTCGTTTTCTTCCAGTTTGGGGCATAATTCAACGGGCAAATAGGCGGTTTGCAGACTGAGGGGTTCGCCGTCGACGAGGCGCAGGCGACACATTTCGTAGACGGGGGCTCCCTCTGGCAATTCGAGGATGTGGGCAACGTAAGGCGCCGATGGAATCTGCTCCAGCGAGACGAGTTTGGTGGTCAGAGACCACCCACGTTGACGCATGTCCTCCGTCGTCGAGACCAGTTGGGTCAACTCGTGCTCGACTCGGCGGACGGCGGCAAAGGAACCTTTGCCCTTTTCCCGGTATATCCAGCCATCTCGCTCGAGCACGTCCAGGGCGTGTCTGACGGTGGCACGACTGATGCCGTGACGCTCGGCCAGCTCATTCTCGGAGGGGAGTTGATAGAGTTCGCCCTGGGATTCTCGCTCGCTGATCTCGTGTCTGAGCAGATCGGCTAGTTGCTGGTAGTATGGCATTGGGCTGGTTTTGTCGATAATCTGCACAACGCGTCCTTTCTCCGGGTGGTGGTTAAACTGTAAATGACGGGGGGATGTCATTGCGAGCGAAGCGACCCGCACCTGCGTGCCTGCGGTGGGGCAGGTGCGCAATCTCCGGCCTGCAATGCGGGGATTGCTTCGTCCGTTTCACTCCCTCGCAATGACATATCACCCACTTTTCTACCACTACCCTTTCTCCGAGGGAAATTGTCGGCCGGCAGATGCCGACTCGTCGGTGACAGCCTCTGCACAACCTGTATGCCTGTCTACTTGTATAGACAGGCATAGTATAATACACAACACATTCGATGTCAAGGAAACAGGGCTTTTCAAAGAATTAACCCAGGTGACAGTCACCTCCGATCTCTTGGCGAGAGGAAGGCACTTGACAACCATTTCTTACCGTTTTTGTCAACGTGTTATGTCGAGTAAGGTGACTGTCACCTTGCTCGCGCTAGAACATTGAAAAGCCCTGTGTCAAGGGAAAAAAAGGTCTTGACAAAGATGTTGAAAACGATTACAATAGGATTGTAATCGTTTTCAGTCTCGCTGGGTGGTGCTCGAGTGCCTGTCAAAATCCAGGACGTGGCTCGCCGTGCTGGGGTCTCCAGCGCAACCGTCTCGCGCGTTTTGGCCAACAAGCCACACGTGAGCGAGGAGGTACGCCGGCGAGTTCTGGCAGCGGTGGAGGAACTGGGCTACCAACCCAGTCGTGTTGCACGTAGCCTGCGGGCACAACGCTCTAAAATCATCGGCCTTATCATCTCCGATATTCAAAACCCCTTCTTTACCTCTCTGGTGCGTGCCGTCGAAGACGTGGCATACAAGCATCAATATGCGGTTTTCCTTTGCAATTCAGACGAAGATATAGAGAAAGAGACGCTGTACATCGACCTGATGCGGGCGGAGAGGGTTGCCGGGGTCGTGATCTCTCCTACCCGTGAGACGGACAATCCCTGCCAAAAGCTGATCGAAGTCAACGTCCCGGTGGTTGCCGTTGACCGCCGGATACTCGATTTGGAAGTGGACACGGTGGTGGTTGACAACGTTGGAGCGGCTTTCAATTTAGTCAGACATTTGATCAATGACGGCCATCGCCACATTGGAGCTGTGATTGGGTCCTCAATAGCCACCACCGGCCGTGAGCGGCGGGAGGGCTATGTGCGGGCGTTGGAGGCGCACGGTCTTCCCATTCTACCCCATCTGATACGGACAGGGCTTCCCAAAGAGGCGGTCGGGTATCAGCTCACCGGAGAGCTTCTCGACTTACCTGATCGTCCAACCGCGTTGTTTACGGGTAATAATTTGTTGACGGTGGGGGCGCTTAGAGCCATCCACGAAAGAGGGCTGCGGATCCCTGACGACATTGCCCTGGTCGCTTTCGATGAGTTGGATTGGATGTCTCTCATTAAACCGAACCTCACTGTAGTCGCGCAGCCGACTTACGAACTGGGGAAGACTGCAACCAACTTGCTGCTCAACCGGATTGAGAACAGCGCGCACCCGCCTCAGGAGGTTGTCCTCAACCCCCCCCTCATCATTCGGCAGTCCTGCGCGCACCATGAAAGCTCAAGTGATGAAAGGAGGTGAGAGTCGCTCCAGAAAAAATCGCGGTGCCGCGTGCCGGCCACCTCTCTGAAAGTTGGAAGGCATCGGCAATAGATAGGCTTTGGTTCGGCCCTTTTTCTGGATGGCCGGAATCAAAGGAACAGCAGACAAGGGAGTTGGTACTGCGTCCACTCTCACTAGTTATGCAGCTCAAGGAGGAGGCCCATGAAATCCAAGCTCTGGACCCTCGTCGCCTTGTTCGTGGTCATCAGCACGCTGGCAGCGCAATGTGCCGCACCGGCCACTGTGGTGGTCACCAAAGAGGTGGAGAAGGTCGTCACCCAGGAAGTGGACAAAGTCGTCACCAAAGAAGTAGAAAAAGTCGTTACCAAAGAGGTGGAAGTGGAAAAAGAGGTGGTGGTCACTCCCACGCCTGAGGCCAAGCCTTTTGAGGGGGTCGAAGTCAACATATTGACCTTCACCGGCCCTCAGATCGCCGAACCGCTCCAACGACGTGGGCCCGACTTCACCGAGTTGACCGGGGCCAAGATCAACGTGATCGTCGTCCCCTTCAACGAACTGTACCAGAAGATCCTGACCGACCTGGCGACCGGGACGAACAGTTTTGATGCGTTCGTGTTTGCCCCGCAATGGATGGTGGACTACATCGTCCCCGGCTACCTGGAAGACCTGACCGACCGGGTGGCAGCCGACGAGGCGTTGCAGTGGGATGATATTGCCCCCTTCTTCCGCAATTTCAGCGCCACCTACGAGGGCAGAATCTACACCATCCCGTTGGACGGCGACTTCCAGATGGCCTACTATCGCTCCGACTTGCTGGAGCAGGAAGGGCTGGCACCGCCGGAGACGTGGGAAGACTACCTCAACATCGCCAAAACCTTCCACGGCAGGGACCTGAACGGAGACGGCGACCCCGACTATGGCTCGTGCATCTCCAAGAAGCGCGGGGCCCAGGCCTACTGGATGGTCTGGTCGGTGGCCGGCGCGTTTCTGCAAAGCCAGGGCACGTCTCAGGGAGCCTTCTTCGACACCGAGACGATGGAGCCCCTGGTGAACAACGAAGCTTTCGCCGCTGCCCTGGACGTTTACAACGAAACCACCAAATATGGCCCGCCGGATGAGTTGAACCTGGACGTCGGCGACACCCGGGGTCTCTTCACCTCGGGCCGTTGTGCTCTCTCCATTGACTGGGGAGACATCGGCACGCTGGCCATCGACCCGGAGACCTCGGTGGTGCAGGACAAAGTCGGTGCTGTCATCCTGCCCGGCTCCCCTCGGGTGCTTGACCGGGCTACCGGCAAGCTGGTAGACTGCGACGAGGCCACCTGCCCCTATGCCACCAATGGGGTGAACCACGCCCCCTACGCCGCCTTTGGCGGGTGGTCGGGCGGGATCAACGCTGCCGCCGACCCCAAGGTCAAGGACGCGGCTTATGCCTTCTTCTCCTACATGAGCCAGCCGGCGCAATCCAACGTGGACGTCACCATCGGCATCACCGGCTTCAACCCCTATCGCATCTCGCAGTTCCTGAACCGTCAGTTGTGGGTAGAAGCGGGCATGAGCCCAGAGGCGGCCAGCAACTACCTGGGCGCCATCGAGGAGAGCTTGAACAGCCCGAACATGGTGCTGGACCTGCGCATCCCGCAGAACCAACGCTATCAGCAGGTGGTGCTCGACACCGCCCTCAGCCAGTTCCTGGCTGGTGAGATCACCAGAGATGAAGCCATGCAGCAAATTTACGATGGCTGGGAGGAGATCACCGAGGAGCTGGGCCGCGAGGATCAACTGAATGCCTATCTGGGGACCCTCGGCATCAGCAAATAGGCACCAACGTTAACTGGATGGCCTGTTGAACGTCAGCCTCAGTGCTCGACCCCGGCAGGTCGGGCACTGAGGCCCTCTCTCTGATTTAGAGCAGGTGAAATAGCCCTATGCAAGTTGAACAACACTCTCAAGACCAGTCGCTGCCCGCCGCAGGCCTTGAGACTGCTCGCCCTCTGAACGGCCGATGGCGCAGACTGAGTGCCCGGACGGAACAGATGGCCGGCAACGTCTTCATCCTGCCAGCGGTCCTGGTCGTCCTTTTTTTATCCATTTTCCCGTTGGTTGTCTCCCTTTACCTGTCGCTGTCGCGCTTAAAGTTCGTTAAAGGTGGCTTCGAGATCAATTTTGTTGGGCTGGCCAACTATCGCAAGCTGCTGGCCGGCAGCGAGAAAACGCATTTCCTGGGCGCGATGGCCAATCCTTCACCGCTCGGTTGGCTGGTGTTTGGGGTCGTCGTGGCCCTGATGGTCTGGGAGATGGTGCGCTATGTCCGCAGCCGACGGTTCTCCGTTATGGGATTATTCTGGCGTAGCCTGGCGGCTGTTTTGTTTGGTCTTGGTGTCTGGCTTCTGGTGCGGACGCTCAGTCCGGGCGGCCGTCCCGGCACGATGGTCGTCACCTGGATTTACGTGTTCGTCGGGGCTGCGGTTCAGTACGCGCTGGGTTTGTGCCTGGCGTTGCTGGTCACGCAACACCTGCCCGGTCGCCGTTTCTTCCGAGTCGTCTTCCTGCTGCCGATGATGATCACCCCGGTGGGCGTGGCCTATATGTTTCGCATGCTGGTCGATACCGACAAAGGACCGTTTCAGCCCATCTGGCAGGCGTTGGGGCTGGGTCTCTTCTCCTGGGTCAACGACCCGTGGGGAGCGCGGGCAGCGGTGGTGATCGGCGACATCTGGCAATGGACTCCCTTCATGTTCATTGTGCTGTTGGCCGCTTTAGAGGGCCAATCTGTGGAGTTGATCGAGGCCGCCCTGGTGGACGGGGCCAACCGCTGGCAGGTTTTTTGGCATATCACCCTGCCGCAGATCCTGCCGGTCAGCACCACTTTGGTCCTGATCCGAGTCATCGAAGCCTTCAAAATTATTGACCTGCCGAACATTCTGACCAACGGCGGGCCGGGCACGGCTACCGAGTCGTTGACGCTGCAAGCTTTCATCTCCTGGCGCACCCTGGACCTGGGGACGTCGGCGGCGATTGCCTACATGCTGTTGTTCGTGGTCACGTTTGTTGGGATTTCGTATGTCAGCCTGGTTCGTCAGCGCGTGGCGGAGGTGTGGTAGAGGTGATCAAGAATCTGTTCCGGCGCAAGTCTGTTTTCTCCCCCTCGCCGGTGGGGCTTGTGTTGTCGTACATGGCGCTGGGGGCATGGGCCATTGTGGTCCTGTTCCCACTTTACTGGCTGCTCGTGACCTCCTTCAAATTGCCCCTCGACGTGAATACCGGGCCCTATTACCTGCCTTTCGTTGACTTCCAGCCTTCGTTGCACGCCTGGAAGTACATTCTGGTGGGTGATTTGAGCCGCGATACCACACGAAACTACATCAACACGGCGATTGTAGCGCCTGTCAGTGCCGCGCTTGCCTTGCTCCTGGGAACAGGGGCAGCTTACGGCCTGACTCGATTTCAGTACCGTCCGCGCATTGGTGCGATCCTGGTGTTCATCGGCTGCCTGGTGCTGGTCATCGTTGCCATCAACCTGGGTGTTCCCTGGCAGATCGCCATAGCTGCCGGCATTGCCCTCTTCATCCTCTTGTTGCAGACCGTCGGCAAACGGTTCAAGCGGTCTCTGGCGAACAACGACATCGCCTTCTGGCTCATCTCCCAGCGTATGCTGCCCCCGGTGGCGGTGGTGATTCCCATTTACGTGTTGTTCCAGCGCCTGAGCCTGCTGGATACCCGGACCGCCCTGATCATCACCTACCTGGCCGTCAACCTGCCGATTGTGGTCTGGCTGATGCGGGACTACTTCCAAACCATCCCGGTCGAGCTGGAAGAGTGCGCGGCCATTGACGGCGCATCGCGCTACCGAATTTTCTGGTCTATCGTGCTGCCCCTGTCGGTGCCGGGCCTGATCGCCACCTTTCTGTTCGTGTTGGTTTTCGCCTGGAACGAATACCTGCTGGCTCTGTTTCTATCGGGCGCCCGGTCTCAAACGTTGCCGCTGACGGTGGCCGCCCAGAACGCCACCCGGGGACCGCAGTGGTGGTATATGTCGGTGCTCATTCTGATCATGATCATCCCCGTCATCGCCATCGCCATCGCCCTGGAACGCTACATCGCTCGTGGGCTGCTGATCGGGGCGATTAAAGGGTAGGTGGCGTGGCTCGGTCGAGAGACCGGCCACAGCTTAAGGTGGGACCGGCCACAGCTTGGCCAGCCTCGCTCGGGCCGGTCTGTGACCGTGCCCGAAAAGGCCGTGGGTCGGTCGAGAGACCGGCCACAGCCGGGGGCCTGCCCTGCCGGGAGGCCAGGGGAGACGGGGATGGCTCGGTCGGAGACCGGCCACAGCCGGGGTGACGTGGCTCGGTCGGCCTGACCTGCCGGCAGGCCAGGGGAGACCGGCCACAGCGCGAACTTCGTCCTACCCCGTGGTCAATTTGTTTGAGGTTTCGCTATGTCTCAAGGCCACTACATTCTGGCGCACGATTTGGGGACGACCGGCAACAAAGCCACCCTGTTCGATGCCGCCGGCGGTGTTCCGGTCGCCACCGACTTTGAAGCCTACGAGACGGCCTACCCCCAGCCCAACTGGGCCGAGCAAGACCCCGCCGATTGGCAGCGAGCCGTCTTTCGGTGCACGCGCCGCCTGTTGGCTCAATCGTCGGTCTCGCCGGGGGCCATTGCGGTCGTGAGCTTCAGCGGTCATATGCAAGGCGCGCTGGTGGTAGACGAGGAGGGCGTCCCCCTCCGCCCGGCCATCATCTGGGCCGACCAGCGGGCGACCCCCCAGGCCGATTTCATCCGCCGGGCCTGCGGCGCGGAGACCCTCTACCGGCTCACCGGGCATCGCGTGAGCGCAGCCTACACCGCAGCAAAGGTCCTCTGGATCAAAGACAACCAGCCCGACCTCTATCGCCGGGTGCACAAAGTTTTGCAGCCCAAGGACTACGCGGCTTTTTTGCTGACCGGGGTTTTTGCCACCGACTATTCCGACGCTTCTGGCACGCAAGTCTTCGACCTCACGAATCGCCGCTGGGCCGACGACGTGCTGGATGCCCTCGGCCTGGCTTCCAATCTTTTCCCCGACGCCCACCCTTCCTCGACCGTCATCGGCGGCGTGACCGACGAAGCGGCGACCGCCACCGGTCTGCTGGCCGGCACGCCGGTGGTCATCGGGGGCGGCGATGGGGCCTGCGCTACCGTTGGGGCCGGGTCGGTGCACGAAGGAGATGCCTACACTTACGTCGGTTCCTCCGCCTGGGTCGCGCTGACCACCCACCGCCCGATTTTCGACCCTCAACAGCGCACCTTCACCTTTGCTCACCTGGACCCAACCCTCTACTTTCCCATCGGCACGATGCAGACGGCCGGCGGGGCCTACGGCTGGCTGGAACATCTCTTTCGCGGCGAGGACACTTCGGGCGAGGATTCCCTTTATCGGACGATGGATGCCGAGGCCGCGACGGTGCCGGCCGGGGCCGGGGGGATACTCTTCCTCCCCTACCTGTTGGGCGAGCGCTGCCCTCACTGGAACCCGCTGGCTCGGGCCGCTTTCGTCGGGCTGGCGATGCCCCACGGCCGGGCGGAACTGTCGCGGGCCGTTCTCGAAGGGGTGGCCTTCAACCTCCGACTCGTCCTCGATGCGCTGCGAGCCCAGGGCGTTCAGGTCGAGGCGATGCGTCTCATCGGCGGCGGCGCGCAGAGCGCCCTCTGGCGACAAATCCTGGCCGACGTGTACGATCTGCCCATCTTGCTCCCCACGCTGACCGCCGAAGCCACCGCCCTGGGTGCTGCCATCGCCGGAGGGGTGGGAGTGGGCATCTTCCCCGATTTCAGTGTGGCCTCTCGCCTCATCCCGGCCGAAGAGGCCGAACGTCCCAACCCTGCTCACAGCCAGCGTTACGCCGTCCTTTACACCCTCTTCCAACAAACCTACACCGTCCTGGAACCGATCTTCGAACAACTGGCGACGCTGGAGAGCGGGGGGTGAAGATTGGAGCTATTCACCTCGGCCTTGCGAAGTACTTGTCCAAAAATAACTTTGGAGTTTAGGGGCCGTTTTGCGCCTGATCTGCGCTCTAAAGTGCGGAGTTATTGATGGACAAGTGCGAAGGTTGCCGAGAAACCTTCGCGGCTCATGTCTAGAATCTGTGCATGTCATTGCGAGCGAAGCGACACTTGCACCGCACGCAAGTGCCAACGGCTGAGACCGCTTCGCCTCCGGCTCGCGGTGACATGTCGGCACACTTTTCATACGTGAGCCACCTTCGCAAGGCTGAGCACAGGGCCGGGATGAGGGGATTAGGGGATGAAAATCAGGAAAATCCCCTCATCCCCCAATCCCGGCAGAGAAATCTTGGCTTTTTGTACACGCTCACATTGGCGTAGTGTGCGCCGGGGTTCGATGACCGGCATCTCGCCCGGTCAGGGGTCGCAGACCCCTGACGAGCGGAAGTTTCTCCTACGTCCCCTCCACCCCCAACCCTCCACCTACGAGGTGGAGGGGGTGAACGCTTGCGAGGATTGTAGGGGCGGGCCTTACCCGGAGGGGACCTGTGGGCGCGCCTACCCAGGGGCAGGCGCGAGAGGTGCCCCTACCGAGCACCATATTCCAATATGAGCGAAGGCATTTATCAAAGGGAGCCCACAGGTGACAACCTTCGAAACCATCATCAACCTCAGTCCCCAATTCTTTGCCGAACGAGAGAAGACGTTGGTGGAGCACGGCACACTGACCGCTTCCACTTTCCGTTTTTCCAACGGGGATCAGGTGGGGGGCGGCGTGTGCGGGTTGCGGCTTAAAAACGAATTGGGCCAGCTCGTGTTGCTCCCCTTCCAGGGACAACAAATCTGGTCGGCTGAGTTCGGCGGGCGGAACCTGACCATGAAATCCATGTTCGACGAACCGCGCCCCACCCGCGAATACCTGGAAACCTACGGCGGCTTTTTGCTGCACTGTGGGGCCACGGCGATGGGTGTGCCCTCTAAAGACGACACCCATCCCTTGCACGGCGAATTGCCCAACGCACCCTATCAAAAGGCGCATCTGGTCGTCGGGCGGGACGAAAAAGGTCCTTACCTTGGCCTGGGCGGTCGGTATCAGCACACGGTCGCTTTCAACCACAACTACCTGGCCGAGCCGCTGGTCAAGCTTTATGCCGGCTCCACCCTGTTTCAAGTAACGATGACCATCACCAACCTGAAGAATTCCGAAATGGAATTGATGTATCTGGCGCACGTCAACTTCAGGCCGGTGGACAACGGGCGACTGGTCTACAGCGCACCTTGCATCCCCCAACACGTGCGCGTGCGGCGGAGCATCCCCTCGCACATCCGGCCCCGCCCCGGTTACGTGGAGTTCATCGAGGAGCTGGGACGTCGGCCCGAAAAACACAACCTGCTGGCCCCGGACCTGGTGTTCGACCCGGAGGTCGTCTTCTTCATCGATTACCTGGCCGACGAAAATGGTTGGGCCCACAGCATGCAAATTCACCCCGATGGCAGCGCCGATTACATTCGCCACCGCCCGGACCAACTGGATAAGGGCATCCGCTGGATTTGTCGCACGGCAGATCAGGACGCCCTGGGGATTGTTCTGCCCGCCACCGCCGAGCCGGAGGGGTATCTGGCCGAAAAGGCCAAAGGGAACATCAAAAATCTTCCACCTAAGGGTGAATTTCGCTGCGAACTGGAGATAGGCACATTATCGCCGGCTGAGGCGAAACGTATGGAAGAAAAGATCACCCAGATGATAACGGGGGAGAAATGATGAGCCAATATACGCTGGGGCTTGATTTTGGCACCGAGTCCGCCCGCGCCGTGCTGGTAGACGTGGCGACGGGCAAGACGGTCGCCACCGCCGTTCACCCCTACGCCGACGGGGTGATCGACGAGACGTTGCCGGCGGGCGACCGACCACTCCCGCCCGACTGGGCGTTGCAAAACCCGGCCGACTGGCTGGCTGCCCTGGAGACCACCATCCCCGCTGTTCTGGCCGAGAGCGGCATCGCTCCAGAGTCGGTGGTGGGGCTGGGTTTGGATTTCACCGCCTGTACCATCTTGCCCACCACAGCCGACGGTTCGCCGCTCTGCGCGCTGGAGGCCTACCGCGAACGGCCGCACGCCTGGGCCAAGCTTTGGAAACATCACGCTGCCCAGCCCCAGGCCGACCGGGTCAACGAGGTGGCTCTGGCCAGGGGTGAGCCGTGGCTGGCCCGCTATGGGGGCAAGATCTCGTCGGAATGGCTCATCCCCAAGGCGTTGCAAATGTTGGAGGAGGCCCCCGACCTGTACGCCGCCGCCGACCGCATCGTCGAAGGGGGAGACTGGGTGGCGTGGCAATTGACCGGCAAGCTGGCCCGCAACGCCTGCGCTGCCGGATACAAAGCTACCTGGCACAAAGTAGATGGCTTCCCCTCGGCCGATTTTCTGGCCGCGCTTCATCCAGACCTGACCGGCCTCTACCGCGACAAGCTCGCCGGGCCGGTGGTCGCGCCGGGGCAAAAGGTCGGTGGGCTGACGGCCGGGTGGGCCGGGCGACTGGGCCTGGTGGCGGGCACGCCGGTGGCCGCGCCCATCATCGACGCTCACGCGGCCGTGCCCGGTGGCGGCGTCGGTGGACCGGGCACGATGTTCATGATTATGGGCACCTCTACCTGCCACATGCTGATGGCCGAAAACGAGGTGCTGGTGGAAGGGATTGCCGGCGTGGTGGAGGATGGCATCGTCCCCGGATTCTTTGGCTACGAGGCAGGCCAGGCCGGGGTGGGCGACATCTTTGCCTGGTTCGTCGAAAATGGCGTGCCGCCCGATTACCACGAGGAAGCTGCCGGCCGGGGTCTGTCGTTGCACGACGTATTGGCCGAAAAGGCGGCGGCCCTCCGTCCCGGCGAGAGCGGGCTGCTGGCCCTGGATTGGTGGAACGGCAACCGCTCCACCCTGGTGGACGCCGGGTTGAGCGGCTTGCTCGTCGGCTGCACGCTGGCGACCAAAGCCGAGGAGATTTACCGTGCCCTCATCGAGGCCACGGCCTTTGGCACCCGGGTCATCATCGAGGCCTTCACCAGTCAGGGTCTCCCGGTGAAGGCGATTGTGACCGGCGGCGGCCTCACCAAAAACGACCTCCTGATGCAAATCTACGCCGACGTGACCGGCCGTGAGATGGCCGTAGCCGGGGCCGACCAGGTCACGGCCTTGGGGGCGGCGATGCTGGGCGCAGTGGCCGCCGGGCAAAGCGGTGGCGGCTATCGCTCCCTGGCCGAAGCGGTGGTTCACATGGCCCCGCCCCCGACCAGAGTGTATCGTCCCACCCCGGAGCACCTGGCCCCCTACAACACCCTCTACGCCGAATACCGTCGCCTGTACGACTATTTTGGCCGGGGTGAGAATGAGGTGATGAAAGTGTTGCGCCGATTGCGGAAAGAGTAGAGTTGTTCCTGAATAAAGTGACCGGCACTTTTGTCGCCATTCCTGGCATCATTATGGCAAAAAAGGGCCTTTCTAGCAGATGTTCAAGTGCTGGTCACTTGGTCGTTGTTAAAAGGGACAACTCTAGTAAAACTCAATGCGTACAAGGAGAGTGATAAAATGGCGAACGTAAGAAACATAAAAATGAATCCCCCCGAAAACAGATTGGTCGGCGATATGCCCAAAATTGGCATTCGTCCTACCATTGACGGTCGGCTGGGTGGGGTCAGAGAGTCGCTGGAAGACCAGACGATGGCGATGGCCAGAGCGGTAGCGGATCTGCTGAGGGAGAATTTGCGCCACGCCAACGGTCTGCCGGTCGAGTGCGTCGTTGCCGACACCTGCATTGGTGGGGTGGCCGAAGCCGCCCAAACCGCCGAAAAGTTCGCCCGGGAGGGGGTGGGCGTCTCGATCACCGTCACGCCCGCCTGGTGCTACGGCGCCGAAACGATGGATATGGACCCGCACGTCCCCAAAGCGGTGTGGGGCTTCAACGGCACGGAACGCCCCGGCGCGGTCTACCTGGCGGCGGTGATGGCAGCGCACAATCAAAAAGGGTTGCCGGCCTTCAGCATTTATGGCCGGGATGTCCAGGACGCAGGAGATACCTCTATTCCCGCCGACGTGCAGGAGAAACTTTTGGGTTTTGCCCGGGCGGGTTTGGCAGTGGCCACGATGCGCGGCAAATCATACCTGGCGATGGGGGGCGTCTCGATGGGCATTGCCGGGTCTATCGTGGATCATGACCTGTTCGAGAGCTACCTGGGCATGCGGGTGGAAACGATAGACATGAGTGAATTCACCCGCAGAATCGAGGAGGGAATTTACGACGAAGAAGAATTCGAGCGGGCGCTGGGTTGGGTCAAAGAGAATTGCCGGGAGGGGAAAGACTACAATCCCCCGGAAATCCAGCGCAGCCGGGCGCAAAAGGACCAGGACTGGGCGATCTCGGTGAAGATGGCCATCATCGCCCGTGACCTGATGGTCGGCAATCCCCGGCTGAAAGAACTGGGCTATGGCGAGGAATCTTTAGGGCACAATGCCATCGTTTCGGGCTTCCAGGGGCAGCGACAATGGACCGACCACTTTCCCAACGGTGACTTTATGGAAGCCATCCTCAACACCTCCTTCGATTGGAACGGCATTCGAGAGCCATTTATCGTCGCCACCGAAAACGACGCCCTCAACGGAATTGGCATGCTCTTTGGTCACCTCCTGACCGGCACCGCCCAAATCTTCGCCGACGTGCGCACCTACTGGAGCCCGGAAGCGGTCAAGCGGGTGACTGGCTACGAACTGACCGGGCGGGCGGAAGGGGGGATTTTGCACCTGATCAACTCCGGTCCCGCCGCCCTGGACGGCACGGGCCAGCAGACGATTGACGGTCAGCCGGCCATGAAACCCTTCTGGGACATCACCCCGGACGAGGTGGAAAAATGTCTCGATGCCACCACCTGGCACGCCTCGATGGTGGAATATTTCAGGGGCGGGGGGTGGTCCACGAAATTCCTGACGCGCGGCGGCATGCCGGTCACGATGTCCCGGCTCAATCTGATCAAAGGGCTTGGCCCGGCCCTGCAAATCGCGGAGGGGTACACTGTAGACTTGCCAGAAGAGGTTCACCGCGTTTTGGATGAGCGCACCAACCCCACCTGGCCGACCACCTGGTTTGTGCCCAATCTAACGGGCAGTGGGCCTTTCCGGGACGTTTACACCGTGATGTACAACTGGGGTGCCAACCATGGGGCGATCAGCTATGGTCACGTCGGCGCCGGCCTGATCACCCTGGCCTCGATGCTGCGCATCCCGGTCTACATGCACAACGTGCCCGAGGAGAAGATCTTCCGGCCCAGCGCCTGGACCGCCTTTGGCGCGATGGACCCCCAGGGCGCTGATTTCAGAGCCTGCGCCAATTTTGGACCGCTGTACGGCGAATATTGAGAGCAGGATTGGGGTAGCGCGCCGGAATAGGGATTCCGGCGCTACGCCGAAAGAAACGCAGCCCTGGAATCCCTGTTCCGGGGCTGCCTCCGGAATCTCTCAATCTGCCCAAACCCGGCTGAAGCCTCGACTCCGAAACCTCTCAACACGCCTCCGGCAGAATAGAGTTGTTCCTAAATAACTATGGGCTGAGGTGACAGTCACTTTTGGCACAACTGTCAGGTCAGAATTTGAAAGATCACCCCGTTTTTTGCGCCGGTTCAAGTGACTGTCACCTGCTTTTGCTTAAAAGGGGAACAGCTCTAATTACGAGACGGCGAGCCAGAGGTAGGGTTCCTCAATCAAATCTTTGATGTACTGCAAAAAACGCGCCGCCGGTGCGCCGTCTACCAGGCGATGGTCGAAGACCAGGCTGAGCGTCCACATCTGACGCACCACGACCTCGCCGTCGCGCACCACGGGCTTGGGAGCGATGCGCCCCACCCCCAGAATGGCCGCTTCGGGCAGGTTGATCACCGGCGTGAAGGCGTCCACGTCGTACATTCCCAGGTTGGTGATGGTGAAGGTGCCGCCGGTCAGGTCGTCGGGCAGGGCTCGTCCCTGGCGCGCCCGGTCCACCAATTCTCGGAACTCCGTTCCAAACTGGCGCAGGCTCTTCTGGTCTGCGTCGCGGATAACCGGCACCAGCAGCCCGCGTTCGGTGTCCACGGCCATGCCGATGTTGACGTGAGCCAGGTGCTCGATGGCGTCGGGTGTCAGTCGCGCGTTCATGTACGGGAATTTGCGCAGTGCGGTGGCCACGATTTTGGCCAGCAGATCGTTGTAGCCGGGTGCGAACCCCCACTCTTCCTCGACCCGCGCCTTGAGCCGGTTTCGCATGTCAACGAGTTGGGTGGCGTCCACTTCCATCACCAGGGTCACGCGAGCGGTGGTGTGGACGCTGGTCCCCATGCGCTCGGCGATGATGGCTCTCACCCCTTTGAGCGGCACGCGCTCCAGGACTTCCACTTCGGGGAGAGATGGGGGCGGCGCGGGCGTGGGAACCGCAGGCGCTGCAAGGGCGCGTTCCACGTCCTCCCTGGTGATTTTGCCCCCGGGGCCGGTGCCGGCCACCTGACGCAAGTCCAGGCCGGCCTCGGCTGCCATCTTCTGCGCCACCGGGGTTGCTTTGGGGAGCTGGCGGAGATAGGCCAGCACGTCCCGCTCGACGACCCGTATCCCGCCGCCGCCGGTCGGTGTCACCTGGGCCAGGTCCACTCCCTTTTCCATCGCCAGCTTGCGGGCGCGGGGAGAGGCAAATATCTTGCCCGCTTTTTGAGCTGCCAGAGACGGCGTGTCCACAGGGGGGCTGGTGGCTTCTACCGCCGCCTCGCTCTCGACCATCTCCCCTTTGGCTGTCTCTTCGGCCTGGAACTCAAACTTATCTTCCGGCGCGCCGATGATGGCCACCACCGTCAGCACCGGCACCACGTCGCCCTCCTTGTACGGGCCGATGTGCAGGGTGCCGCTGGCATTCGCTTCGACGGGGAAGACCGCTTTGTCGGTCTCCACTTCCAGGATGTCCTGTCCCTGCTCCACCCGCGCGCCATCTTCGACCAGCCACTTGATGATGGTCACTTCTTCGACCGTCTGGCCCAATTGGGGGATGAAGAATT
>JAJRXB010000325.1 GCA_024276515.1 Chloroflexota bacterium | reverse complement strand
TGATCTACGCCCGCTTCCGGCGGGACATCCGTGCCGCCCGGGAGCGCGTGCAAAACCTGAACAGCCAGGTCATCGAGACCGACTGCGGCCCCATCGAATACGTCACCTCCGGGGAAGGGTATC
The DNA here is from genome assembly GCA_024276515.1 of Chloroflexota bacterium. GTDB lineage: Bacteria > Chloroflexota > Anaerolineae > 4572-78 > NAK82 > JAJRXB01. Next base: position 4,574 of record JAJRXB010000325.1, on the reverse strand, counting down.
CCGTGCTGGTGGTGCACGGCATCTTCGGCGGGTTCGACCAGGGTCTGGTGACGGCGCGGGGGCAGCTGGGGGACGGGTTCCGCGCCATCGTCCCCTCTCGCTTCGGCTATCTGCGCACCCCGCTTCCCGACGAGGCCTCACCCGCTGCCCAGGCCGACGCCTTCGAGTGCCTGCTCGACGCCCTGGACATCGAACAGGCGGCCATCCTGGCCACCTCCGCCGGAGGAACCTCCGCCATCCAGTTCGCCCTGCGACATCCCGACCGTTGCTCGGCGCTGGTGCTCGTCTCCTCGAATGCCCCAGGCGAGACGGAGGCCGGCCTGCCGCCGGAACCGCTGGCAAAGGTGCTGTTCAGGTCCGACTTCGTCTTCTGGCTGCTGACCACCCACTTCCGGTCGAGCATGAGGTCCATCATGGGCGTGCCGCAGGGCTTCCAACTGACCCCCGAGCACGAAGCGGACATAGCAAAGACAATGGAGACCATCCTGCCCGTCAACCCTCGTGCCGACGGAGCACTCTTTGACATGTACATCTCCAACCCCGACATCAACACCGGCTATCCGCTGGAGGAGATCGCCGTGCCAACGTTGATCATCCACGCCGTGGACGATCCGCTGGCGCGCTATGACAACGCGCGCGCAATGGCAGAGCACATCCCTGGCGCGAGGCTGGTCACGATTGAAAGCGGAGGCCACATGCTGCTGGGGCAGGAGGAGAAAATCAGGTCGGAGATTGGGGAGTTCCTGCAATAGGAGAGCCAAAACCCGAAGGAGGATGTTCGTATGAAAGCAAAAACGATTGCCTTGTTTGGACTGAAGATTGTCGTTCTGACCTTCCTCTTGTTTGTTTCGTTCTCAATCGCTGCCGTGCTGTCCGGTGTGGCGGGGGTTGTCCAAACCGCCGAGTCCACCGGCACGATGGCAGGGACGCTGTTGATGTGCCTTCTCGACACCCTCGTGCTGAGCTACCTCATCCTCCGGTCCCGCTGGACCGGCTGGCGGCTGGTTTTGACGGTCTTCTTCGTTTTCTACGGCGTGAAGACGTTCATGTCCCAGATCGAAACGGTAGTGTTTCTCAAATACCTGGTGGACATCGTGCCGGCGGAGATGATCCCCAAACTGTTCGTCCAGGGAGCCATCGCTGCGGCGATCTTTTCGCCGCTGGCCGTCCTCGTCCACGGACGGATGAAGGGGACCGGGGAAGGGCCAGAACCCGCTCAAGGGGCGGCCAGGCCCTGGACGGAGTGGGTCTGGAAGCTGGCGCTGATCGCCGTCATCTACGTGGTGGTGTACATCTCGTTTGGGGCGTTCGTCTTCAAGCCGCTGGCGGGCGAGGCGTTTCAGGCGTATTACGGCGATCTCCAGTTGCCCGGCTGGATACTCCCCTTCCAGGCGTTGAGGGGATTGATGTGGGCGGCGCTGGCCTTGCCGGTGGTCCGAACGATGAAGGGGCGTCCGTGGGAGGCCAGGCTGGCCGTCGCACTGCTCTTCTCCGTGCTGATGGCGTCCAACCTCTTGATCCCGACGGAGATCATGCCGCAAGCGATACGAATGGCTCACCTGGTGGAAGTATCATCCTCGAACTTCCTGTTCGGCTGGATCGTCGGCTGGCTGCTGCTCAAGGGGAAATCAGGTAAAGCAGGAGGCGCATAATGGTTGACCGCAAGGGGGTATTCTCGTATCTGGTCATCACCTTTGCTCTCACCTACGCCATCGAGGGCGCGCTGATCCTGACCGGCTTTCGGATAACGGGCCTGCCACCGGCCTACGGTCAGTTCGTCATCGCCGGCGTGATGTGGGTGCCGGCGGTGGCCACCGTGTTGACCGTCAAGTTCGTCACCCGCGAGGGGTTTGGCGTCACCAATTTTCGATTTGGCCCGTGGCGACCGTATCTGAAGACGGCGCTGGTCATCCCGGCGGGCTTCGCCGTGATTTACGGCCTGACCTGGCTGCTGGGCCTGGGACAACCCGACTGGCAACTGACCGACTTTTACGCGCTGATGGCGTCGGGCGGCGCCGACCTGGCCGAGATGCCGTCGCCGTCCCTGTTCCTGCCGGGCCTGTTCCTGGCGACGCTGCTCGTCACCCCCTTCGTCAACGGCGTCTTCGGCTTCGGCGAGGAGTTCGGCTGGCGCGGATACCTGCTGCCCAGGCTGATGCCGCTGGGCAAGGCCAGGGCGTACACTCTCGTCGGCGTGATTTGGGGGCTGTGGCACGCGCCGCTGATCCTGGCCGGCTTCAACTATCCGGGCTACCCGATTCTGGGGGTAGTTTGGATGGCCGGCATGACGACCGCCCTGAGCATTTACATCAACGAACTGACACTCCGCCACCGCAGTTCGATTCTGGCCGGCTGGATGCACGGGGTGTTCAACAGCCAGGCATACGGCATCTGGCGGGTGCTGTTCCCCGACGTCAACCCGCTGCTGGGTGGGATGACCGGCTTGGTGGGGATAGGGGTGTGGCTGGCCGTGGGGCTTTGGGTGGTGCTACGCCCAGATCACTCCCCCAATACGTAGCGGATGATCAATCCATGCACCACCTGCTCCACCGGGGCTTTGTCGTCGGTGAAGGGGGGCATGCAGGCTTTGATGGGGACGGACGTCGTGGTCGGGCTGGCCGGCAGCCAGGTTTCGTCGCCGGCGCAGCGCACTTCCCACAGACGGGTGTTCAGCGAGCGGGCGGCCACGTCTTGCAGCAGGGGATTCTCCATCAGCGCCGCGTTGGTCGCCAGGTTGTCGGGGCGGGTGGGCCGGACGGTGCCCACCACCAGGCTGTTGCCCAGGGGACTACCGTAGTCCGGGGCGTCGAGCACGTACACGCTGGGGTAGACGGCCTTCATCGTGCTGGCCAGCGCGTTCACCAGCGAGTAGTCCGTCGCCGTGCGGCCGGCGTTGATGGCCACCACCCCCTCGTCGGTCAGGTGCTCGCGGACCTGGGTGAAAAATTCCACCGTGGTCAGGTGAAAGGGGATGTAGGGGGGACGATAGGCGTCTACCCCGATCACGTCATATTGCTTGTCCACGCTGGCCATGTAATAGCGACCGTCGGCGGCAATGGCGTTTAGATTGGGCTCGCTCATGTCGAACCACTGGCGACCGACTTCGATGATGCGCGGGTCGATCTCCACGCCATCAATGGGGATGTCGCCGTACACAGCCGTGTATTGCCGGGGGATGGTCCCTGCCGCCGAGCCGATGAGCAGCATGCTGTCCACCCGGTCGGCGGTGTAGGGAGGATTGTTGAAGTAAGGGGCCATCAAAAAATAGTCCCAGATGCCATAGACCAACACGTAATCCGGGCTGTAGACCGAGTGAATACCCTGGCCCTCGTTGAGTCGTAGCCAGTAGTCGCCCCCCTCCTTCACCACCTGGATGTAGTTGTATTGTGACTCCGTTTCGTAGACGGCGTTCTCGTCGGCGCGGATGGGGCCGGCGCTCCAAAAGAGGCCCAGGGCAGCGATGACTACTACCATCCACAAATAGGCCAGCCCTCGTCGGCGCGAGTGGCGCAGCAATCCCCCCAGGCTGACCAGGAGGAGAGTCAGCGAAAACAGCAGAAACGTTCGCCGGGTGCCGAAGGTGGGGATAAGCAGCAACACGGGCAAAAAAGTGCCCAGAATGCTGCCCAGCGTGCTGAGGGCGTAGATGCTCCCGGCCACGTTCCCACTGTGCTCCACGTCTTTCACCGCCAGCCGGATGGCAAAAGGCGACACGCAACCCAGCAGCGTCATCGGGACGCTGAAGAGCACCATCACCCCCAACAGTGACCCCACCAGAATGCCCGCGTTGTAGCTGGCGAAGCCCTGCGCACTCCAGCGCAAAATCGGTGCCGAAACGAAGGGGATGACTCCCACGGCAAAGGCCGCCCACGCCGTGATTTGATACAGGGTGCTTTCGCGCGGGTCGCGGTCGGCCCAGCGCCCGCCGACCCAGTAGCCGACGGAAAGATAGATGAGCACCAGCCCGATGAGATTGGCCCAGATGATGATCGAGTTGCCGAAGAAAGGGTCCAACAGCCGCGAGGCCGAGAGCTCTATCCCCAGAGTGGTCATACCGGCCACGAACACGGTCAACAGCAAATAGACTTTTCGTTTCCCCGAAGGGGAGCGATAGGTGTGCATACACTTCTCCTAGATGAGATTTGCCAACATTGTACCACAGGGGGCCTATCCCCAAAAGTGGCACGTAGCTATCAGGGCCTTATGCCAGTACAACGTGGCGGAAGCCCCTATACAGTTATTTGCGAGCGAAGATAGCATCCTGCCCGTCCTGCCTGCACCTGTGGTGCGGCACGCGGGCCAGGGAGCCCGTCGAAGGATGCGAGTCAGGCGAGAAATCTATGCAAATCCGCATCCTTCGACAGGCTCAGGATACTGTGTAACTACCGAGTTATTTACGCCCAAATGCACTAGTTTGGGAAGGCCAACGCCTTTCCGCCCGGTCAGGGGTCTGTGGCCTCCGCTCGTCAGGGGTCTGTGACCCCTGACCCGGCGAGATTCCACCCTCCCCCGTCCCCTCTCTCCCTGCCAGGGAGGGGGGAACGCTTACGTCGGCCAACCCGAACTGGAGTAAT
>JAJRXB010000324.1 GCA_024276515.1 Chloroflexota bacterium | reverse complement strand
TCCTGAGAGACTGGCTGGAGGGATACCAGGCAAGGGAGGGGGAATCGCCGATGGACCATTTCCTGAGCCGTCTCTTCGGCGAGGTGCTGTCGCAACCGGGGTTCGGCTTCCACGTCCCCAATCCCCAATCTCTAATCCCCAATTCCCAATCCCCAATTCCCAATCTCCAGGAGGCAGGGCGGGTGGCGTCGGACCTGATTGAATCGGCGCGTAAATTCCGGGAAGCGCTGGAGGCGGTGCCGGGCGTGGGGGAGAGGAGTGGGAAGAACTCAATCGGCGCGCGCTTTGTGCGTATGGTGGAGCGGGGAGTGATCGCCGCCACCTACGTGCAGAGCTGGCGTCTGACGCAGGGGGACGCGGTGCTCATTATGCCAGCCTACACCTACCTGATGACCAATCGCCCGGTGGACTATCAGTTCTGGATCAACGCCGGGAGCACCGGCTGGTGGGAACGCATCTACCAACCGCTGACTCACCCCTACGTGCTGCGCCGCGACTGGGAGCCGGGCCGTCCCTGGACCGACGAGGACGAGTATCGCGTGCAACAAGAGTCTCTCTATCGGCTGGTCCTGGGGCTGGTCCGCCGCTGCCGCAAAGGGATTTACCTGGGCATCAGCGAGTTGGGGGAGCAGGGGTACGAGCAACGAGGGCCGCTGCTGCGGGCGATTCAATCGGCGCTGAAGCGGATGGCAGACTAATACTACAACCACACTTGTCATTCTGAGGAGCGAAGTGCCCCGTACGGGGTACGAAGCGACGAAGAATCTCCTTCCCTTCGGTCGCTCAGAATGACATAAGTGAAGTGCGGTTGTAGTACTAACCGTCGGCATACGTTTGCACCCACTCGCTCACGTAGCGAGCAAAGGCTTCAAAATCGTCCAGATTCTCTTGCAGGTAGCGGTACACTCGCTTCAGGTCTACTTCCAGGTACAGATGCACCAACACGTTGCGGAACTTGGCCATACCGACCAGCTTTTGCGCGAAATCGGCCGGCAGAACGCCGATCTCGGCCAGGGCAGGGAAGATGTCTTTGTATTCTCTGGGCAACCTGGTAGACTGATCGGCCAGGATGATGCTGCCGATGTCGAGAGCAGCCTGGATGGCAACCTGAAAGTCCCGCTCCGCCGAGCCGACCAGAACGTGCTCGCGGGCGAACTCTTCATACCTCAGGGATCGAAGCTTTTTCAAAGCGTTCACGCAATCGGCGATAACGCTCAATCGCGCCACGATGGGGGTCGTGTCCACTGAGCAACTCTCCCTTCCGCGCTCTCTCCAGGATGGCGCGTTCATGCCGCTTGAGAATCGGCTTAAAATCCAGATATTCGTTCAGGGTTTGCACCCGAAATTGAATCAGCGCCTGCCGGTCGCGGCAAAAGAGCAACACCCCGTCGCGCAGCACCGCGTAGCGCAGCGCCGGCGGGGCCTGGTTGAGGACCAGCACATCCACGTCGTTGGTGTGCAGCAGTTCCATCAAACCGCCGATGACCTCGAGCCGCATATCCAGGCAACGGTCATCGTCGGGGTGACCTTCGAGCAGCACGGCGACGTCCACATCGCTGAGCGGCCCGGCCTGTCCCCGTCCGTGCGAGCCGAACAAATAAGCCAATACCACCTCATCCAGGGAGGCGAAATATCGTCCCAATATATCCGCATGCCGACTGAGGTCAAAATGCTCCATAACCACATCTTTGCGATTTGCAATTTGCAGATTTGCGAGAAGTATAACACGGCCCCCTGGGGGAAGCAAGCAGTGAAAAGATGACTCCAACCTTCACCCCCCGTCCCAAACAAAAAGAATTGCTCGACCATTACCTGGCCCACCGGGGCAAGATGGGGATCAGCGCAGTGCCGGGCAGCGGCAAAACACACACCCTGTCGTACCTGGCGGCGCAACTGGTGGCGACCGGCCTGGACGACGACCAGGAGGTGCTCGTCGTCACCCTGGTCAACTCGGCGGTGGACAATTTCCGGAGTCGCATCGCCGGCTTCATCCGGGAGATGGGGTTGATCCCCGGCTTTGGCTACCGGGTGCGCACCCTGCACGGCCTGGCCCACGACGTCGTGCGCATGCGCCCTGGTCTGGTCGGTCTGGCCGACGATTTCGTCATCGTGGACGAGCGCGAGGCCCACCACATTTTGGAAGAGGTGGTGACTCGCTGGCTGAACGACCACCCCCGCGCGCCGGATTCCTATCTCGCCTGGGGAGAACTGAGCGAGCAGGCAGCGGCGCGGATCAAACGCGGCCGGTGGCCCGACCTGGTGTTGGACCTGACGCGCGCTTTCATCAAGCGCGCCAAAGACTGGCGGCTCACCCCCGAAACTCTGACCGAACGGCTGGCGGACGCCGGGGCGGGCGGCCGTTCACCCCTGCTGCTGGCCGAAATGGCGATTGCCGTCTATCGCGATTACCAGTTGGCCCTCACCTATCGCGGCGGCGTGGATTTTGACGACCTCATCCGCCTGGCCTACGAAGCTCTGCGTGCCGACGAGGACTTCCTGGCCCGGCTGCGCCATCAGTGGCCCTACGTCCTGGAAGACGAGGCGCAAGACAGCAGCAAATCTCAGGAAGACATCCTGCGCCTGCTGGCCGACCATCCCGCCGGCAACTGGGTGCGCGTCGGCGACCCCAACCAGGCGGTGTATCACACCTTCACCAACGCCAGCCCGGAATACCTGCGCCGTTTTCTGCGCGAATCGGGCGTCGCCCCCCGCGCCTTGCCCAACTCAGGGCGGTCCCAGCCGAGCATCGTCCGCCTGGCCAACTACCTGATTGACTGGTCACGACACGAACACCCGGTCCCGGAACTTCGGGGCACTCTGTCGCTGCCGCACATCGAGCCGACGCCCCCCGGCGACCCCCAACCCAACCCGCCCGACGATCCCTCGCAGATTCACCTCGTCGCTCAAACGTACGCCCCAGAGGAAGAGGTGGCCGACGTCATTCGCTCCGTCCAACGCTGGCTGGCGGAGCACCCGGAGGAGACGGTGGCCGTGCTCACGCCGCGCAACAAAAAAGGGGTAGACGTGGTCAACGCCCTGCGCCGGGCCGGAATCCCCCACGTGGAGTTGCTCAACAGCACGGCCGCCACCCGCTCGACGGCGGGCGTGCTGGGCAACGTGCTGCGACACCTGAGCGAGCCGACGTCGGCGCCGCAACTGGCGACCCTCTTCCACGCCTGGCAGCGAGACGCCTGGGACGATCCCGACCGATGCGCCCGGCTGCGGACTATCGAGACCTGGCTGCGCAAACTGCGCCGGGTCGAGGCCTTCCTGTGGCCTCACGAAGATAGCACGGCCGGCCTCGACGTCCCGCAGGAACTCCTGGACGATCCCGACGCCCTGGCGTTGCTGGGGGACTTCCGCGACCTGGTCCGTCGCTGGCAGGGAGCCGCCGCCCTGCCGATAGACCAATTGCTGCTGACCCTGGCCCAGGACCTCTTCGCCGAGCCGACCGACCTGGCCCTGGC
>JAJRXB010000323.1 GCA_024276515.1 Chloroflexota bacterium | reverse complement strand
TAGTGCCACGTGGGCCGACTCTTCTCGCAGTTCGCCCACCTGGGTCTCGACCGATGGCAGGGTGATGGTGCAGGCCATAGCCGGCAGTATCAGCAAGCTAAGACTCAACAAAATGGTCAGACTGCCTTTCATAGGATAATCACCTCATCTGGTAATTCAGGAATATCTCGCCTTTACGTTATTGCCGGGCGATGCGCCAGAACGCGACGTGTGACGACCTGGGCCCAGACCACGGTGAGGATGGCCGTGGCTACGATATATGCGATGAAGATCGGGTGTCGCAGCCCCCGCGCCAGCGCACCGACGATGAGCCACGCCAGCTTGAGCAGCGCCACGCACGCTTGCGCCAGGTCTAACAGCAGGCCGATGCTCTGGGCTAACATCCCGCTGGTTGAGAGATTCTCCCACAGTGTCAGGCCGGGGATCGCCAGCAAGATCATCGTCGCCAGCGATAGGGCCAGCGTGGCCAGCGCCAGGGTGACGAGCCCCGCCCACGTCCGATACCGCCGTCGCCGGCTGGACAGCCTGGCCTGGAAGCGCGCCGTGAAACCGGGCGCGGGCGACATCATCGGGGCGGCAGCCAGCAGCCGATCCACGCGGTGTATCGCGTCCAGGAGGGCACGGCAGGCGGGGCAGGTGGCGGTGTGAGATTCCACCTGCCGAATCTCCCCTTGCGTGAGGCGGTTGTCAAGCCACAGCGACATCCATTCCCGACAGGTATCGCATTCCATCGTTTCTCCGCGTTCCACTTTTTTACCCCCCTTACAGACAGGAGTTCTCTCGGAGTAAGCGTTCACCCCCTCCACCTCGTAGGGGGAGGGTTGGGGTGGGGGTGGAGGGGACGCCGGAGAAACACCCTGCATCCGGGACGGAATCTATCTCCGGGCGAGATTCCACCCTCCCCCCGCCCCTCCCTGCCAGGGAGGGGTGAACGCTTACCTCTCGGAAAGTCTGCCAAATGAGGTTAACGCTTCGGCATCCAGGGATGCCTCGCTCTTCGTCACGCCGGCGGAGTGAACACCCCAGCGAAGTACCCGAAGGGTGATGCGAACGGCACTTTCCGAGAGATCTCACAGTGCCTCTGCGCCGTTGACGAGGATAGAATTGCCGCGAACAGACTCGGCCTCGACCTGGACCGCGGACTGGGCCATCATCTGCCGCGCGCGGAACAGGCGCGACTTGATGGCCGGCAGCGTCGAATCAAGGGTCTCGGCGATTTCTTGATACGACAGATCGTACCAGTAGCGTAAGATCACTGCCGCTTTGTAGTCTGGCGGCAAGGTGTCCAATAGCTCCCGCACGTGCCGTTGGGATTCGTGGCGCAGGGTCACCTCTTCGGGCTGCGGGTGCGGGTCGGGTAGCCAGCGCCAGGGAGGCAGATCGTCCCACGACACCAGGTTGAATCGCCGCCGGCGTAGCCGGTCGATACAATAGTGTGAGGCAATCGCCAGCAGCCAGGACGAGAACTTGCGGTTGGGATCGTACGACGCGAGTCGGGTGTAGGCTCGGATGAAAGTCTCCTGGGCGGCGTCTTCTGCTTCGACCGGATCGCCCAGCATCCGATAGCACAGGTTGAACACAGGTCGCTGGTAGAGTTCTACCAGTTGGGTGAAGGCGTCGTCGTCACCCTGGCGGGCGCGTGCGACCCATCGTTTTTCGTCGTCGTTCACCTGCAGGTCCCTTTCAGGGCTCGGTGTTCCAGCGTCGCCGGTCTGGGGCGTTGTCCCATATAAAGCAGCGTGAAGGTCATCGTCGTTGTAACTATCTATTCACCTCAGCCTTGCGAAGGTTGCCGACAGATGGGTTTCGGCGACCTTCGCTGCCAATTTATGCGGCTGCCTCGGCAAGAATCGGTTCCAGAAACTTTCGCAAGGCTTATCCCACCGAGCACAAGGTGGATAGTTGCTCGTCGTTCGATAGACGATTGCCGGGTCCATTACCCAATACGCAGTTTTCCGGCGAAAGTTGCAGGCGCGAAGCGATCCAAGGCGATGAGCAGCAGGCCAAAGATGGTCAGGGCAAAACCAATCGCCGTCGCCCATACTCCCCAGCCGGGGACGATGGGGCTGGCGTAGGCACGAGCAACGGCCTGGCGCACCACGAGGAATTGCCAGGTCGCCAGGGTCGGCGCTGCCAGCGACAGGGGGACGAGCAGCGCAAGTAGGGGGCGGAAGGGCACACGCCCCAGCCAGCGCGCGGTGATGACCAGTCCCAGGCAGAGGAGACAGGCGACCGTCTGCAGCCGGAATTCCGCCGACAGCAACACCCCGGGACTCCAGACCGGCGGCAAAAGAGTCAGAGAGAGGGGGATGACGGCGGCCAAAACTGTCCAGCGCACCCAGGCAGGATAGGCCAACCGGCGGGCGGCGACCGCCAGCGGCAGGCTGAAGGTGGCAACGAACAGAGGGAGCAAAAACAGCAATCGTTGAACTTTTAGTGACCCATCGCGTACCTCGGGTAGAAACTTGACAAACTCGGCCAGGTCTGGCGCGGTCAGCACCAGTGCCGCTGCCGGGCGGTCCACCCACGGTGCGAACGAGGCCCCCACCGCTGCCAGCAGCAACCCTGTCAGTAGCAGCCAGCGCCCGAGCAGGGGGGCAGGGGGGTTGGGGGGCTGGGGGGCTGGGGGGCTGGGGGGCGGGGTGCCGGCTGCCTCCCCGATTTCCCGATTCGCTGATTTGCTGATTTGCTGATTTGCTGATTCCCCGATTCCCAGTTTCGTCATCGGATGGACACCGTCGTCAGCTTCACGAAGTTGGCGACCGGCTTCCCCGTCTCGTCCAGCAGGTCCAGCCGGACGCCGGCATCGGGCAGATACATGCCGACCAGGATGGGGTAGTCGCCGGGTGGGGTGTCGGGTTCGATGGTGACGGCGTGCTGGTCGGCGATGATCTGGCCGGGACGCCAATCGAAGGTGGGGTAGGTCCAGCAGACGGGGCGACCGTCGGCCTGGCCCCAGATGCCGGGTGCGCTCCCCCCTTCACCGTCTCCCTCCAGGTGCACAAAGACGTGGTAGTCGTCGGAGATGGGAGCCTGCGCCTGCCAATAGAGGGTGACGGCCACCCGCCCGCCCGGCCAGGCACGGCGGGCATCCACGTCGTAGCCGATGAGCCGGACGAGTCCGCCCAGGTTGGCCTCGGCAGGCTGACTCCCCCGTGCGGAGCGGGCGAAGGCGGTCGGCGTGGCCGTGCGGTCGAAGGCGCGGGCCAAAGCGCCGGTTTCGACGCGGCCTACGTCGGCGGTCGTCGGGCGGGCCTGATAGATGACCAATCCCTTGCCGTTGGGCAGAGTCACCTGCCCGATCACGTCGTAGCCGGCTTTGATGATGTCCCCATCCACCGGCCAGGGGTCCACCAGATCGTCGGCGATGAAGTAGTATTCCGGCTCCGGGTCGCAGGCGCGGGGCGCGCCCCGGGTGTACCAGGTGGTCACGTCGGGCTCCTCGTTGCTGCTGTAGTCGCCGCTCAGTGTGCCGTCGGCGTAGAGGGCGCCCACTTCCTTCCAGCCGGTCCGGTGCGCGAAGCCGAAAAAGCCGGCGGGTGGCAATTCCTGGTAGGGAGACCAGTAAAGGGCGGGTCGGCCTCTGGGCCAATCCTGCCAAAATTCCACGCCGTGGCGCAGGTAGGCAACGTAAAGGTAGCCGCCGAACAGGGTAGCCAGGAGGAGCAGGGAGCAGGTAGCCAGCAGTAGAGATTGGAGATTGGAGATTCGCCGATTCGCCGATTCGCCGATTCGAGATTGGAGGCTAGAGATTGGGAATGCCGCCAGCAGGGTCCAGGCGGGGACGATGGTGTAGATGTGAGTGAGCGGCAGGGCGACGGCAAAGTTGTAGCCCAGGAAGGGGACGGCCAGCCAGGCGACGACGGCGCGCTGGCCGGGGTCCAGGGCCGGCGATGGGTCAGCATCCCCGCGGGACAGGAACGCGCCCAGCAGGATGAGGGCGAAGGGCAGGGCGGCCAGGTCCGTATCGGCGATGCGGAGGGCGGTGGGTTGCATCACCAAACCCAGGACGGCGAGGACGGCCAACGCCGGGACCCAATACCGTCCTCCGGGGAGACGTTCCACCCCAGGGGCACGGCGCAACGTCCAGGCCAGGAAACCCAACACGAGCAGGCCGGTTAAGATGACGTAATAAAACGAGTTGTAAAAAACGTTGAAATGTAAAAAGCTACCCAGGTTGTTTTTCAGGAGCGTGTCGCCGATGCGGTCGCCCAGGTAGCTCCCGGTTCGTGTTGCCTGCGGGTCGAGGGCGTAGGGAAGGTAGAAAAGTCCGGCGACGAGGAGCAGGCAGCCGGCAGCCAGGAGCAGATCGGCGATTAGAGATTGGAGACGGGAGATTGGAGATTGCGAATTGCGGATTGCCGATTTGCCGATTTGCCAATTTGAAATTTGAACGTAGGCCAGGGCCGGGGCGACGAGAATCGCATCGTAGTGGGCCAGCAGCCCGGCCCCCAGGAAGGCTCCGGTCAGCGCTGCCCAGCGACGAGGGTGTCTCCCCTCTCGCCATTCCCAGGCGCAGAGCAAGGCCAGCGCGCTCAGCCACACCACGAGGGTCTGATACTGCACGATGCGGGAAAAGCCGACCATAAAGCCATTCAGGGCCAGCAGCCCGGCGGCGATCAGCCCGGCGCCCTCGTTCAACAGCTTGCGTCCCAGCAGGTAGATGGTGGGAACCATCAGCAGGCCGGCGACCGCGAAGGGGAGACGGGCGGTGGCTTCGTTGACCGTGCCCGTCAATCGCCAGAGGAGCATCGGCAGCAGCACCTCGCCGGGCCCTTTGCCCCGCAAAAAGAGGGCATCCTGGTGGCCTTCCAGGGCTTCCGCAGCGGAGATCATAACCAGTGCCTCGTCGCCCTGGAATTCGCTGTAGCCCAAACCGGGGAAGCGGAAGAGAGCAGCCAGGAGAAGGACGAGGAGCAGAGGCGCAGAGGCGCGGAGGCGCGGAAGGGAAAGGAGGCAAGGAGCTCCACTTCTCTGCTCCTCCGCCTCCCTGCTCCCCTGCCCCCCTGTTCCCCTGCCCCCCTGCTCCCTTGCTCCCCCTCTCTTCAGCCAGGGGACCAGGATCAGCGCGTTGAGGGCGGCCAGCTCGGCCCAGAGGGGGACGGGGCCGGGCAGGTAATGGAGGATCAGCCCCAGGGTCATCGCCAGCGTGTAGCTCAAACCGGCGCCGACGGTCCAGCGGGTGAGGCGGTCCGCCGTGGGGATCAGTCGCCCGGCCCAGGCCAGACCGGGCAGCAGGAACAGGATCAGTGCGCCGAGCACGCGGGGCGGGCCGCCCGCCGGTGCCAGCAGCAGCCCATTCCCCAGCGCCAGGGCAGCCGGGAAAAGCAAGCCAGGGAGAAGTGATTGGCGACTCTGGCCCCCGGTCACCCGCTCTCTCCTCCCTGCGGTCGGTGGTCGGCGGACTTCGGCGAGCTCAGCCGAGCCGTCGGTGGTCGGGCATTTGCCTTCGCCCGGCGTCGTTCCAACCGGCGACCCTGGCGCGCTTCGGCCTCGGCCCAGCGGCGGCGGTCTTCGTCGGTCTCCAGGATCAACGGGGGGACTTCTACCGGCTGGCCGTCGTCGCCCAGAGCCACGAAGACCAGGTAGGCGGAGTTGGTGTGGGTGCATTCACCGGTCAGGGGATTCTCGGCCATAACTTTTACCCCAACCTCCATTGACGTGTGGCCGACCCAGTTGAGGCTGGCGTTCAGCGTCATCACGTCGCCCACGCGCACCGGGGAGTGGAAGGTCATCGAGTCGATGGCGATGGTGACGGCCGGTCGCTGGGCGTGGCGCATCGCGCACAGGCCGGCCGCTTCGTCCACCAGCTTCATGATCACGCCGCCGTGGACGTTGCCCAACGGGTTGGCGTGCTGGGGGAGCATAAAATGGTGCAGTGTGACCTGGCTGTCTTTCACTCGTTTGCCTTGCACAGACACGGACTCCACGGATTGCACGGATTATTGGCAGCCACCCAGACCCGGCTGTGGCCGGTCTCCCACTGTCTTTCACTCGTTTGCCTTGCACAGACACGGACTCCACGGATTGCACGGATTATTGGCAGCCACCCAGACCCGGCTGTGGCCGGTCTCCCACTGTCTTTCACTCGTTTGCCTTGC
>JAJRXB010000322.1 GCA_024276515.1 Chloroflexota bacterium | reverse complement strand
GTGACTGTCACCTGCAAAGATAGCCGGAATTCGCGACCATCGTCTGGCACGATGTAGGCGACTCTTTACCTACGGCCCTGCAGGTGACAGTCACCTGGGGCATCTACGGTTGTAGTATTAAGCATCTGCTAGAAAGGCTCCCTTTTGCCACAATGATGCTAGAAATGGCGACAAAAGTGCCGGTCACTTTATTCAGGAACAACTCCATTTGAGTTGCTCACCGTTGCGTATCCGATGGCTGCGATTATAACATAAAGGATGGGGCAGCACAAGGGAAATGCGTGGCTCGGTCGGAGACCGGCCACAGCCCAGCCCGAGGCTCGGGACAGACTCCCCTGGCTTTCCGGCAAGCTCCGGTCGTGAGCAGTTCGTCCGCTGGTGGTGGTTAAACTGTAAGCGACGGAGGGATGTCATTGCGAGCGAAGCGACACTTGCACCGCACGCAAGTGCAGGTGAGCAATCCCCGGCCTGCAACGCGGGGATTGCTTCGTCCGTTTCACTCCCTCGCAATGACATATCATTTACTTTTCCACCACTACCCGTCCGCTCATTGCAGGGCTCAGCCGAGCAGCCCAGCCCAAAAGCCCCGGTGTAGGTTTGCCCAATTCTACCCTTTGATGTAAGATGCGGGAGATTGTACCCTGCATGGAAAGAGAGGCAAGCAAACGATGAAAGTCCTGTTGCTTGAGGACGTGGATAACCTGGGACTCGCCGGCAGCGTGGTAACGGTTGCCGATGGATACGGCCGCAATTACTTGATCCCCCGGGGCCTGGCCAAAGTGGCCACCCCAGGGGCGCTGAAACAGGCCGACCAGATTCGCAAGACCGGCGAGCGCAAACGCGCCCGGCTCCTGGCCGACGCCCAGGCACTGGCACAACGCATAGAGGGACTCACCCTCACCTTCCAGGCCCGTGCCGGAGAAACCGGGAAGCTCTACGGCTCCATCACCACCGCCGACCTGGCCGAGGC
This sequence comes from Chloroflexota bacterium, assembly GCA_024276515.1. Taxonomy (GTDB): domain Bacteria; phylum Chloroflexota; class Anaerolineae; order 4572-78; family NAK82; genus JAJRXB01. Next base: position 2,934 of record JAJRXB010000322.1, on the reverse strand, counting down.
CCTGGAACGCGAACTGGGCCAGAAGATTGACCGGCGCAAGATCATCAGCGATCCATTGCGACAGGTGGGCGAACATACTGTTCAGATCCGGCTGATGACCGACGTATCGCCCACGCTCAAAGTCATCATCAACCCCGAAGGGGGCGAGGCCGAGGAGCAGCCACAAGACGAGGCAGCGCCCGCCGAGGCCGAGGCGGCTGTCGCCCCGGTCGAAGCAGGGGGGGAACGCCCTGAGAGTGAAGCCACCGAAGCTGAACCCACCGCATAGGCGGAGGGGCGAAGGAGCGGAGGAGCAAAGAAGGTTTCTCCTCAGTGCCTTCGCCCCTCTGCCCCCTTGCTCCCCTGCTCCCTCACTCCCCGTCTACTGGCTACTGTCACTATTCCGGGCTGGCCGACCGGCAACGCCACGGTGAAGCGGGTCCCCAGCCCTTTCACGCTTTCGACGCCAATGCGCCCACCGTGGGCCTCGATGATCTCCCTGGCAATCGCCAGCCCCAGCCCCGACCCCCGCCGCGAGGCCCGTGATTTGTCCACCTGGTAGAAACGCTCAAAGATGCGTGGCAGCTCCTCGGCCGGGATGCCTTGCCCGGTGTCGGTGATGCTGATCTCCACGAAATCGGCGCGGAGGCTGACCAGCGTTGAAGCGTCGGGACGGCTCAAAATGCCACTCCGCCGGGGACGCGGTTGCCCCTTCAGAACCTGCGCCGTCACCTGCACCCGGTCCCCCGCCGACGTGTACTTGAGCGCGTTGTCGAGCAGGTTGGTGAAGACCTGGGCCAGTCGGTCGCCATCGCCCATCACCGGCGGCAGCGGCGGCAAATCGGCGTGGAGCGTCACCCGCTTTTCGGCGGCCACCGGCATCAACGCCTGCACCACGCCGCCGACCAGCGTTCCCACGTCCAAAGGACGCCGGTCCAACACCATCTGCCCCGAGTCGATGCGAGCCAGGTCCAGCAACTCCTCCACCATACGCACCATACGCCCCGATTCCTCGTAGATCACCGCCGCTGCGTGCTGACGGGCTGCCTCGTCCTGGGTGACCCCCTCCAGCAACGCCTGAGCGAAACCCTGGATCGAGGTGAGCGGTGTCTTCAAATCGTGGGATACGTTGGCCACCAAATCACGCATCGCCTGCTGGCTGGCCTTGACCCGCTGCGTCATCACTTCAAAACTCTCGGCCAGGATGCGCACTTCTTCCGGCTGTTTTATGTCGAGTTCTTGATCGTAGTCACCGGCGGCGACGGCCCCGGCAGCGTCGGCGATTTGTCGCAGGGGTTTGGCCACCGAGCGGGCGATGAGGGCGGCCAGCAAAATCGAGAGGACCAGAGCCACCGCGCCGGCGATCAACAACCCCTGCCCCAGTTCGCTGAACAACGCGCCGGCGGCCCGGGGCGACGGGGCCACCGAAACCACCCACACCGGGCTCTCGCCTCCCCCCGGTCCGGCCGGCGCGCCAGCGTAGGTCATGCCAGAGCCGCCCGGGACGCTCAACGTGCCACTGGGGCGAGGCTTCCCCTCCGACGTGAGCGGCACGTCACCCAAACGCTGACCGTTCCATTCGCCCCCGGTATCCCCCAGGACCAGACCTTGCTCATCGAGAAGCAACAGGCGAGCTCCGCGCCCCAGACCCCTGCGTGCCAGCCGCTCTGTGATCTGGTCTGGCGATAGTCCCCGCTCCAGCATTGTCCCCACCAGAGGGGCTGCCAACCTCACCTGTGCCTCCAGTCGCCTTGTGAGCAATCGTTGCTGGATGGGGCGCGCGACGAGAATCAACGTCAGCGCGGCCAGCGACAGGCAGACGAGGATGATGAGAATGTAGGAGATGAGCAAACGCGCGCGAAGACTGGAGAACATTATTCGTCAACCACCAATTTGTAGCCGACGCCCCACACCGTTTCAATCGTCACCGGGCCGTCGCCCAGGTGGTGGCGTAGGTGGGCCACGTGCACGTCCACGGTGCGGGTTTCGCCGTAGTAGTCAAAACCCCAGGCCAGGTCGAGCAACTGCTGGCGGCTGAGCACCATCCCTTGATGCCGGGCCAGGGCCAGCAGCAGGTCGAACTCTCTGGCCCGCAGGTCCAGGATTTGATCGCCCAGGCGGGCCTCGCGGCGGGCGGGGTCCACCGTCAGGGGACCGACCCGCACCACCTCGTCCGACCCGGTCGCCGGCGCCGACGTGGCCTCGGCGCGCCGCAGCACTGCCTTCACCCGGGCCACCAATTCCCGGGGGTTGAAGGGCTTGGTCACGTAGTCGTCGGCGCCCAGTTCCAGCCCCACGATTTTGTCCACGTCGTCGGAGCGGGCGGTGAGCATGATGATGGGCAGCTTGCTGGTGGCCCGCACCCGGCGGCAGACCTCCCAGCCATCCACCTCCGGCAGCATCAGGTCGAGGACGACCAGCACCGGGCGTTCCGTCTGGATCTGGGCCAGCGCCTGCGCGCCGTCGGCGGCGGAGACGACCCGGAAGCCCTCGTTTTTCAGGTAGAGGGTGGCCAATTCCACGATGTGCGGTTCGTCGTCCACGACCAGGATGGTTTGTTGGGTCATTGCGGGTTATCCCTGTTATTTGTGATGGGGCGGGGCTGCCCCCCCTGGGGCGACTTCTGATGTGGCCGGTCTCTGACCCCCATCTGTGGCTCGGTCGGAGACCGGCCACAGCGAGAGCTCCACCCCCCTCTGGCTCCCCCTGCCAGGGGGGAGAACCGGCTCCCTTCCCCCGGGTAGGGGGAAGGGTCGGGGATGGGGGTCAAACCGGCGGCCCTACCCTTCCTCCGCCAGCCGCGCCAGGTACGCCTCCGCTGCCTCGGCCAGGCCGCTCCACCCCCCTCTGGCTCCCCCCTGCCAGGGGGGAGAACCGGCTCCCTTCCCCCGGGTAGGGGGAAGGGTCGGGGATGGGGGTCAAACCGGCGACCCTACCCTTCCTCCGCCAGCCGCG
>JAJRXB010000321.1 GCA_024276515.1 Chloroflexota bacterium | reverse complement strand
TGGAGCACATCCTCATCTGGCTGAAGTCTCATGGCATCACCCAAATAGCCATCAACTTGCACTATCAGCCGGAGGTTATACAGGCCTATTTCGGTGATGGCGCCGGGTTTGGAGTGGAGATATGTTATTCGGTCGAAGATCCGATTCTGGGCACGGCCGGTGCGGTGCGGAAGTTACAGCCTTATTTTGACTCTACCTTTGTGGTGGTGTACGGCGACGTGTTGACCAATTTGGATCTATCCGCTCTGGTGCGCTTTCACCGGCAGTGGGGTGAGGGCGGAGCCCCGGCCTGGCTCACCCTGGCCCTGTACCGGGTGCCCAACCCGACGGAGTGTGGCTTGGTCGAACTGGACGCGGTCGGACGGGTGATTCGCTTCGTGGAAAAGCCATTGCCGACAGAGGCATTCACTGATCTGGCCAATGCCGGGGTATTGATATTGGAACCGGGCATCGTGGACTTCGTTCCAACTAACACCTACTACGATTTCGGGCACGATCTCTTCCCTCTACTAGCTGCCAGAGATGTACCCATGTACGGTTTGCCTATAGCCGATGACGAGTATTTGGTTGATATCGGTACGCCAGAGAAGTACAGACGTGTGCAACAAGAGTGGCCAGGCAGGTAAGTAATTGGGAGGGGAAGTATGTTGATCGCACGGGCTCCAGTGCGCATCAGTTTTGCCGGAGGGGGAACGGATCTGGAGGCCTATTACCGCAAATATGGCGGTATGGTGGTCAGCACGGCCATTGACAAATACTTCTACGTCTTTCTCAACGTCAACCAGAGCAACGCTCTCCAGATCTCCTCTTCGGATTACCGGACGTTTTACCGCTACGATCCGGATACGGCTTTCCTGTGGAACGGCGATCTGGCGTTGCCCCGCGCCGTCTTGCACCACTTCGGTGTCAGGCGGGGAGCGTCCATGTTTCTGGCTTCGGAAATACCGCCAGGCACGGGATTGGGTTCCTCCAGTTCAGTGGCGGTGGCTGTTATCAAGGCCCTCAGCACAGCCTGTGGCCTGACCCTGTCCAGGCAAGAGATCGCGGAGTTGGCCTGCTACGTGGAAATTGACAAGATAGGCATGCCCATCGGCAAACAAGATCAATACGCCGCTTCCTTTGGCGGACTGAATGTGATCACTTTTGACCAGGCTGGGGTAACCGTTGAGCCCCTAAACATCACTCCAGGGACCCGGCAACAATTGGAGCAAAACATTTTGCTGTTTTTCACCGGCACGGCCAGGGACTCGGCAGCTATTTTGACTCACCAGCGGGAATCCAGCCGGCGGGACGAACCGCGGGTTATTGAAGCATTGCACGCTGTCAAACAAATCGCTATCGAAGTTCGGGATTGCCTGGAGCAGGGCGATTTAACACGTTTTGGCCAGTTGCTGGATCGGGCCTGGCAGCACAAGAAGCGATTTGCCCCTAAAGTGACCAATCCGTTCATAAACGAATGCTATCAACGCGCTTTGGATGCTGGCGCGTTGGGTGGCAAAATCACAGGAGCCGGTGGCGGCGGATTTTTGATGCTCTATTGCGAAGAGGAGCATCAGAGCGCGGTGACCCGGGCCTTGGCCAAGAAGGAACTGCGACGCATGGACTTTCGCTTCGATGTGGACGGGGCACGGGTGTTGATGAACACGGGATTAAGACTGAGCCGATGAGAGACAACGACAGGCGGCTTTTAGTCATCTCTTTGCTGATAGCTGATGGGTTGGCTATTGCTTTCGCTTTGTACCTGGCGTATTATGTGCGCATTGGTAGCGGTTGGTTGCCTTATCAGGTTTCGCGCGAGTTTTCCCCATACGGCCGGCGTATTTTGATCGCTGTTCCCATTTGGCTGTCACTCTTCGCCTTTTGTCATCTGTATGACGCTGATTATCTCCTTGGTGGTCCACAAGAGTACGCCAATGTGGTCACCGGTTGCACGTTCGGCGTCGTGGCCCTCATGCTCCTGGGTTTTTGGGAAAAGGACTTATTTCTCTCGCGGGCTTGGTTTGCCTTATCGTGGCTGTTTTCGGTGATCACCGTCGGCGGTGTTCGCTTCGGGTTGCGACGGGTGGGCTATCGCCTGCGTCGCCGAGGACTATTTGTCCGGCGGACTATCATTCTGGGCGCTAACGAGCATGGCCGGGCCATTGCTGTCCAGCTTGGGTTGGCGGCTTCCTCTGGGGTAGACGTTGTCGGCTTTGTGGACGATTTCTTGCCCGTCGGGACCCAGGTCATAAACGAGCTGCAAGTGCTTGGCCGCCCTCGCGATCTGGCTCAATTGACCAAGGAATTGCGCGTATCGGAAGTGATTGTCGTCCCCAATGCTTTGGCCTGGGAAACCTTTCGAGAGATCATCAGGTTGGCCAGCACCACGGATGGGTTTGAGATCAAGCTTTCGCCTGGCTATTACGAGATGTTGACCACCGGGGTGCGGGTAGAATACAGGAATTTCGTGCCGCTGATTAGCATCGAGCGAGCACGGATCACCGGCATTGACGCCTGGTTGAAATCGCTTCTGGACTATGGTCTGGCTCTGCTAGCCCTGGTTGTCCTTGCTCCGTTCATGGCTCTCATTGCTGTGGGCATCAAACTGACCTCAACTGGTCCTATTCTAGAACGTCACCAGGTATTGGGTTGCCAAAATGAACGGTTTCACACCCTGAAGTTCCGCACCGGACTGACTGGCAACCCGCGACCCATCTTCGCCAACCCGCTTAGTTTTCCACGGGAACTGGCCGCTTGCTATCCCTTGGGCCGTTGGCTTTTCAGAACTGGGCTGGATAAACTCCCGCAGCTTTTCAATGTGCTAAAAGGAGAGATGAGTTTGGTAGGGCCTCGTACGATCTCAGTTGGAAGTACGGATGCCTGCGAGCAGTGGTTGCTTAATCTCCTGACCATGAAGCCTGGCATTACCGGGCCGTGGGTCGTGGCCGGCCAGAAGCGGTCTTTGGAAGAGGAGATGCGCCTGGATATGTATTACATCCGCAACTGGACGATTTGGGCTGATTTGCACATTCTGTTTCAAACTCTGAAACGACTTGTGCGGCAAGGGCGCGGCCAAGCGGAGTCAACGTCTCGCTCGGAATGACATTTTCCCAGAGGGTGTGTAAAAATGGACGTGGTGACGGAATACCTGCGCCAAATACAACAAGTGCTGTCGGCCTTGCCCGGCGACGAGATATGGGAAGTCGTCCACGTTTTGCTGGACGGTTGGCATGACAACAAACAGATATTCTTGTTAGGCAATGGTGGAAGCGCAACTACAGCTTCTCATTTTGCCAATGATTTGAACAAGGGAACCGCCCTGCCGGGCAAGCCGCGTTTCCGGGCCATCGCTTTGGTGGATAACGTTCCTCTCATCATGGCTTGGGCCAATGACAACGGTTATGAGAATGTGTTCGTGGAGCAAATGGTCAACTTTCTGGAGGCGGGCGACATCGTGGTGGGTATCTCTGGCAGCGGCAATTCGCCCAACGTCCTGAAAGCTATGCAGGCCGCCAGATCGGCCCGGGCGGTCACCATAGGCTTCACCGGGCGAGATGGGGGGCAACTCAAGAGTCTGGTGGATCATTGCATCATCGTGCCCAGCGACGACATGAAGCAGATCGAAGACGTACATCTGATTCTGGAGCATTGCATTTGTGGCGCGTTGCGGCAACTGATCTCTTCGGGCAAATAACGACTGGGTTATGCACGCGGGTGGGCACCCAGTGGGCGCAGGGAGGTGATTTCTTGCGACGAGCTATTTTCTTGGATCGCGATGGCGTGATCAACGAGAATCGCTCGGATTACGTGAAGTCCTGGGATGAAGTGGTTTTTTTGCCTGGTGTGTTCGAACCGTTGCGGCGGCTGGCAAACAGCCCTTTCGTTATATGTCTGGTTACGAACCAGTCTGTTATCAATCGCGGCATCATCCCACGCTTCACTGTGGAAGAAATCAACCAACGACTGCTGGCCACGATCCGTGTACAGGGCGGGCGGGTTGATGGCGTGTTTTACTGTCCCCATCGTCCTGACGAGCGCTGTGATTGCCGCAAGCCCCGGCCCGGCTTGCTTCTCCAGGCCCAACGGGATTTCGGACTTGACCTGTCTGCCTCTTACCTGATCGGTGATGCGGTCACGGATATCGAAGCGGCCCGCAGCGTGGGGAGCAAACCTATCCTCGTTCTCACCGGTCTGGGCCAAAAACAGTTGCCTGTGCTTCGTGCACGGGGGGAGCATGATTATCGTGTGGCAGCCGACTTGCGCCAGGCTGTTGACTTGATTTTCGAAATGGAGCGGAGCCGCGTACATCACACGATCACCCCACAAAGTGGGAGAGTTATCTCATTGTGAAGGCAACGAATGAGGCCGCCGAGTAGAGTGCAACGCCTGTTGACCGGCATGTGTGCAACCATCGCCAGGAGCCAGCTCTGGATACTCCTGTTGTTGGCTCCTTTGCTTCTCTTCCCCTCGCCCACCCGCTCGGTGGCCATGATAGGTGTGCCCCTGCTGTGGGCCTGCCGGTGGGTGACCTGTGGTCACCCCGTCGAGCGCACGCCGCTGGACTGGCCGATTTTGTTGTTGCTAGTGCAAGTGTTAGTCAGTCTGTACGCGACCGCCGACGTGGCCTTCAGTTTGCCGAAGATAGCCGGGATGGTGCTGGGGGTAGCCGTCTACTATGCAATGGTCGCACACGTGACCAGCGACCGGCGTCTGCGATGGGCGGTGGGCCTGTTCGTGGTCGGTGGCGGGGCATGGCTGGCGGCCTTCGGCCTGCTCAGCACGCAGTGGCTGTACAAGTTCCCCGGGCTGGCAGCCTTGACCAGCCGCTTGCCCGTGCTGGTCAAAGGGCTGCCCGGTGCCGAGCGGGGCATCTCGGCCAACCAACTGGCCGGGACGCTGTTGTGGCTGCTTTTCCCGATAGCCACTTTGGCCGCCTGGTCGTGGCTGGCCAGTGAGAGCGGGGAAAGGGCACTGCCCCGGCAACGAGCAGCTTTGACATCCGCAAGTATCGTGGTCGGCGGCGTCCTGCTGCTCACCCAATCTCGCAGCGCGCTGATCGGGCTGGCCATCGGGGCGGCGGTCGTGGCCTGGCTGGTGGCCGGGCGCTACCGCCCGCTGCTGGCTGCTCTGATCGTGGTGTGCGTGCTTGCCGTCGCCGTTGTCGGTCCCAGGCAACTGGCCGACAGGTTCTTCGGCGGCCAGGCATTGGCCCAGGCCACCAGTCTGGCCACCCTCGAGGGTCGGGTGGAGGTCTGGTCCCGGGCCATCTACGGCATCCAGGATTTCCCCTTCACCGGCATGGGCATGAACATGTTCCGGCGCGTGGTGCACATATTATATCCCCTCTTCCTCAGCTCGCCCGACTTCGACATCTCCCACGCCCACAACGAGTTCCTGCAAGCGGCTCTCGACCTGGGCATCCCTGGCCTGGTGGCCTTTATCGCCTTGCACCTGCTGGCCTTCTGGATGCTGTTTCAGGTTCAGAGGCGGGCTGTTGACCCATTCCACCGGGCGTTGGCCGTGGGCCTGGCCGGGGGGCTGTTGGCCCACGTGGTCTACGGGATGACCGACGCGGTGGCGTTGGGGGCCAAGCCGGGATTTGTGTGGTGGGGGGTGCTGGCGCTCGGCGTGGCCGTGTACCGGCTGCAACTTGAGAGGGGGAGAGGGGGTGACAGGGTGAGGGGGGAGGGGGGATAAGGTGAAGGGGAGAATCAAGGTGCACGGGGACTTGGAGGTGTATCGGATGGCGTTTGGGGCCGCGATGAGGATCTTTGAAGTAACGAAGAGCTTTCCCAAGGAAGAAACGTACTCCTTGGTCGATCAGATCCGCAGGTCATCCCGCTCCGTGTGTGCCAAC
>JAJRXB010000320.1 GCA_024276515.1 Chloroflexota bacterium | reverse complement strand
GCAGGATGCGTCTTTTATCTGGCCCGGCATCAGGCGATAGCGACTAATGTCGCGCCTGAAGGCCCCAGGCCGACGCGCTGGCGTCCACGGGAGGTGGACGCCTGGCCGTCAGGCCTGCAGGGGCGGTTTCAACCGCGTTTGTGCCTGGCACAAAATCCGCCATAAAACTGAAATGCGCCCGAGAATAACTGTCCACTTGAATCTGCCCCCAGATGGTTTATAATGGAGGGGCCGGAGGAGGGCACGGAGATGATATTTCTTTCCCCTTTCTTGCTGATGCTGGGGTTGATGCAGTGGGTCGCCGCCCACATGGACCTGCGCGGCGCCTCGCTGACCGGTCGCTGGCGGTGGCTGGGATACCTGATAGGGAGTGCACTGTTCACCGGCGGGGCATATTTGCTGCCCGGCACTCTCCTGGTCTTCGCCATGATTCTGCCGGCCGGCGTTTTGGCGTTGGTCTCCCTGCTGGCGGTCGGCTCGCTGGCCGGGCGGCACCTCGACCCCGGACGTTTTTTGCGTCCGGGAGACTGGCCCGAGGGGCGCTGCCAGGCAGTCCGCATCCCCAACGGGGAGCACGTCATCCCCGGCCTGCTCATCACGCCGCCGGCTCCAATCGGCGCTGCCGTCTGTCTGATCCACGGGTCGGGAGATAACAAGACCGCTTTCAAATGGCGACTGGTCAGGACGTTGCTGGACCGGCGGCTCACGGTGTTGACCATCGACCTGGCCGGCCACGGCGAGAATCAGACCCCCCAGCGCTGGCCCGACTGCACCACCGAAATCCCGGCGGCGTTGACCTGGCTGCGCGACAGGCCCGACGTGGAACGGGTAGGGTTGCTGGGCATCAGTATGGGGGGCGCGCTGAGCGCTCACGCGGCTGTGGTCGCCGGCCCCGACGCCCTGGCCCTTTGTGAAACGCCCGTCACCTTCCATTACACCCAGGCCATGTTCTGGCGCGAAGTGTGGCACATCTTGCGCAGCCCTGTCCTCGACCTGATGCGAGAGACCACCGCCTGGCGCATCTGGCGGACGTGGGACGTTGGGGGTGGCAAACGCGAAATCGCTCTCTCAGATTTGATCCGCCGTCTCGACGTGCCCCGTCAGGTGGCCCGGCTGACGTGTCCTCTGCACCTGGTCTATGGCCAGCGCGACGACATCGCCCCCCTCGACCACGGCTGGCGATTGCACCAGGCGGCCACCGTCCCCTGCGTGTTCACCGTCGTCCCCGGTGCCAGTCACCTCACCCTGATCCTCTTGTCGGAGACCACCCGCACCCTCGCCGATTGGTTTGCTCAGCACTTGCGTAAGGCGTAAAGCGTGTTGCGTACTGCGTGTTCCGTTTGGCCTCACGCAATACGCAACACGCCTGGCCGATCTGGCCGGGGTCACAGCCCTCCGTCGCGGATGGCAGGCGAATGTCAGCTTTTAGTACGATTTAACCGCTTCTCTTTTTGGGATAAATCGTCTATAATGGGACCGTAACTGTTCACCTTACAGGAGTTACGCACTTGAGGCCTCACAGGTTTTTGAACAGCGCCTGGTAGATGAACTCATACCCAAACGGACACATTTTCACGCTTTGGAGAGCCTGTGGAAACCTGTGAGGTCTTATTGGGTTTTCGATCTCACCAACTGCGTAAGTCCTGTCACCTTAGAGAAGGATTGCGAAGGTTTCTGAGACCGATTCTTGCCGAGGCAACCGTGTACAATTGGTCATCGAAGTTTCCGAAATCTATCTGTCGGCAACCTTCGCAAGGCTGATGGGAGGGAATCCGATGAAACGACACCTCTGGTTAGGATTGCTGTTGGCTCTCGTCATCATTTTGGTGGGATGGAGCAGTGCCCAGGCGCAAGAGAAAAGCCTTTATTGGCAGCGCTACGACGTGAATCTCGCCGTCCAGCCGAACTCCGACATCCTGGTTGAGGAGATTCAGCAGATTGCTTTCACCAGTGGCACTTTTCGCTTTGGCTTTCGTGCCATTCCGCTGGACCGGGTGGAACAGATCACCGAGGTGCAGGTGTCGGAGATCATCAACGGCGTCGAGCGGCCCTACACGCCACGCTCGTCCAGCCAATACGGTTTTGTCACCTCGATCAGCGAGGGGGAGCTGAAGATCACCTGGTATTTTCCGCCAACCAGCAATAGTTCTCACACCTACATTGTGCGTTATCGAGTGGTCGGCGGCCTGCGTTTTTACGACGAGGGCGATCAAATCTGGTGGAAGGCCATCGCCCCCGATCACAACTTCCCCATCCGCGAATCGCGGGTGACGGTGACTCTGCCGGCGACCTTCGCCCAGGATCAACTGCTCATCGCCAGCTACGGGGCGTCGGCCACCAGTTACTTCACCGATCGGGGCCTGGTGGTGTTCGAAGCGCAGAACATCCCCGCCGACGAGGAGCTGGAAGTCCGCGTCCAATTTCCTCACGGCGTGGTGCAGGGCAGTCCTCCGTCGTGGCAGGCCGCGCTCGACCGCCGGGAGCAGTGGGGACCGGTCTTCTCCGTCATCTTCGGTGGGCTGGGGTTGGTGTTGTTGGTGGGCGGGCCGCTGGCGGTGTATCTGCTGTGGTACACGCGCGGGCGCGACCGGCCGGTGGGGATGGTCGCCGAATACATCACCGAGCCTCCCAGCGACTTGCCGGCCGGCGTGGTGGGGACCCTGGTGGACGAAAAGGTTGACCTGAAAGACATCATCGCCAGCATCGTGGACCTGGCCCACCGGGGCGCGATTCGGATGGAAGAGGAGCAGAAAGAAGGCTTTCTGGGCATCGGCTCCGGGCGCGATTTCATCTTCTACCTGGAAGACGCCAGCAAAGCCACCCGGCCTTACGAGAAGACCCTGATCAAACGCATCTTTGGCCGACGTAAAACACGACGCATGTCGGACCTGCGCCAGAAATTTTACAAAGCCATCCCCGAACTGCGCAAGCAATTATACGAAGAAGTGGTGACGGAAGGCTTTTTCCCGCGCAATCCCGAGACCATCCGTCGTGTCTGGTCGGGGCTGGGCTGCGCGGGGTTGGTCGGTTCGGGGATATTCGCCTTCTTCCTGCTGGCGCTGCTGGGATCCTATTCCCCCTGGGTCGCCTGCCCGGGCATAGCTCTGGGGATCGCAATGGCGAGTCTGATGATCGTTGGTCGTCACATGCCGCGCAAAACGCCCCGGGGGGCGGAAGAAGCGGCCAAATGGCTGGCTTTTAAACGTTACTTGCAAAGCATCGAAAAACACAGCGACCTGGAGGCGGTGAAGGACAAATTTGAGGAGTTTTTACCTTACGCGGTGGCCTTTGGCCTGGAGCGAAGGCTCATCAACAAGTTCGCGGCAGTGGATGCGCCAGCACCTCGTTGGTGGGGGCCGGTCTTCGTCCCCGGCTATGGACACGCCTACGGCGGCGGCGTGAGTGGGCAGTCGGTGGGGGAGGCCGGCGGACTGCCCGGACCGTTGGCCGGCGAAGGGGGCAAAGCTCCCTCGCTGTCCGGGATGAGCAGAGGCATCGGTACCTCGCTGGCGAGCATGAGCGCCGGCCTGGGGGCGATGCTCAGTTCGGCCGGCACGGTGTTGGCCAGCACCCCACCCAGTTCGTCCGGCGGCGGTGGCGGCGGCTGGAGCGGCGGCGGCTTTAGCGGTGGCGGCGGTGGCGGCGGCGGATCGGCCGGCTTTGGATGATGCGGTAGAGGCAAGGCATTCCCGGCAACGGGTCTCCGAAGCCAGATTCCGGCGCATAAACTGAAGAAGCACACTCAGCCCAGCGCATTCCAGGGGAATGCCTCGCCCCTACGCAAGACAAAAGGGTGAAGCCCCTTGGTATCAGAGTGGAGGAGGAACAACAGTGATAAGCAGAAGCGGCCGGTTGATCGGCATCATTCTCATCGTCGTGGGTGTCTTCGTTTGCCTGGGATGCTCTGCTGTGTCATTCTTCTCAACGCGCAACGTGGAGACGGGCGCGACCGGTGGCTTCGTGCTGGGCCTGGTCATCTCGGCTTTCGTCGCCATCCCCTTCGTCGGCGCCGGCATCTACCTGATAATCCGCGGTCGTGCCGAAGAGGAGGAACTGGCCGACGTCGCCCGCCAGCGCAAAATCCTGGATATGGTCAAAACCCGGGGTCAGGTGGACATCAGCGACCTGGTTTTTGAGCTGAAGTCCACCAGCGACGAAGTGCGCGACGACATCTACCAAATAGTGGGGATGGGCCTCTTCACCGGCTACGTCAACTGGGACGAAGGCGTGCTCTACTCGCGGGAGGCGTCGCAGCTCACCGGCAACAAGTGCCCCAACTGCGGTGGTGAGCAGGAGTTCGCCGGCAAGGGCGTGATCACCTGTCGATATTGCGGGACAGACGTGTTTCTGTAGACGTGCGGGAAGAATGGAGCATTGAATTAGCGCCCTGGATATCGTTTACCAAATTGTTTTACCGGCTGCGGGCAGGGGCCGGACGATACCAGGGACTACAACATAGTGGTTGTTGTCAAATATTTGGAGGAACCAGAGGGGTTGCGTGGTTACGTCAGCACAGTGTACCTGACACGCAAGGTTTATTCGAAGGGGAGGATTTTATGGGCCGAAACACAGTTGCTAAACGTCTGAGGGTACAATATGATGCAGAGCAAGACATTCTTTACCTGCTGCTCACCGAACAAGCCCAGGAAGCAATTGCTGAGGAGACAGGCAACGAAGTTTTCGTGCGATTCGACCCAGTTACCCGTGACGTGGTAGATGTTGAATTTTTAGATTTCGCGGCTCGATTGGAGGCGATCTTTGGCCCAGAGATGAAGTATCTGGGTTCCGAACAGCCGGAGCGACTATTGATGCCTCACAGAGAGTAATCTCAGAAGGTAACTGCTCAGGCTATCCGGTAAAATCAGGCTAAATTAGCCGGGATTAGGGGATTTGAAGATAAAAGACGAAGAAAAAATCCCCCGAGGAGGGAAAATGGATTTTCGACAAAGGGTTGAAGACTCGAAAGGTGGCCTGGAACGGCTGGTCTCTGCCGTACCCGGCTACCACGGTTACAAGGAAAAGGAAAACCGGCGCGCCGCCGACAAGCTGCTGCGCGAGCACCTGGTGAGCCAACTCGACGAGCAACGGCGGCGGCTGGCCGATCTGCAGCGCGACCTGTTGGACAGCGGCGGCCTGCTGATGATGGACGACCTGGACCGGGCCGTCACCAAAGTGCAAAAACTGGCCGACAAAATCAGGACCGCCAGCTATGGCTACGCCGGCATCTTCGACGCCGTCAAAGTCAAAGAAGAGGAACTGGACGCCCTCTACAGCTTTGACGAGGGTATGCTGGGGAGCGTGTCGGCCATCCAGACGGCGATTGACGCCCTGGCCGCCGCGATGGACGCCAGCGGCGACGTGAAGGCGGCCATCCGAGACGTGGTGTCGGCGGCCGAGGAGGCCAACGCCACCTGGCGCAACCGCGAAAGCGCCATCACCGGCGCTGCGTAATATCACGACACGCAACACGCAAGAGCTTTCTCGGGAAATCATTCATCATCAAAATTTGTCCTGAACGGAATGCGCACTACGCACTATGTCACGTATTTCGTATTCCGTTGCCCTTCAAGGCGTTGAGCAATTTTCCGAGAAATCTCGCAATCCTAAGGAGGTTATACATGGCGAGAATAATAGACGTAATTGAAGCTCCCGATCAACGACGTAATCAGATGGTCGTTCGTGTGCCAGAGGTTGGCTCTGGCGACTTTCGGATCGGCTCGGCGGTGAACGTGCGCGAGTCACAGGCGGCCGTCTTTTATCGAGATGGCAAAGCGCTGGACGTCTTCCACGCCGGCCGGCATCACATCACCACCGCCAACGTCCCCCTGCTGGCCGGGCTGCTCAAGTTGGGCACCTCGGGCAAAAACATCTTCACGGCCGAAGTTTACTTTGTCAACCTGATCGAATTCACCGACTGGAAGTGGGGCACGCCGGAGCCCATCACCCTGCGCGATGCGGATTTCGGCATGGTCCGTCTGCGGGCTTTTGGCAATTACTCGGTGCAAATCGCCGATCCACAGCTCTTCGTGACCAAGATCGTGGGCACGGGGGGCGTGTATCGCACCCGCGAAATTCAAGATTACCTGCGGGGTATGATCATCGCCCGTTTCACCGACGTGCTGGGCGAAGCCAAAATCCCCGCGCTGGACCTGCCCGCCATGCAGGACGAGATCGGCGCCGCCGTGCGGGCCAAACTGAGCGACGAGTTCGACGCCTTTGGCCTGGCCCTCAAAACCTTCTTCCTGCAAAATATCAGCATGCCCGAAGAGGTGCAAAAGGCCATTGACCAGCGCGCTTCGATGGGTGCCGTCGGCGACATGCAAAAGTTTATGCAATATCAGGCGGCACAGGCCATGCGCGACGCCGCCCAGCAGGAAGGTGGCGGCGGACTGGCTGGCGCCGGCATGGGGCTGGGAGCCGGGGCCGGCCTGGGAGCGGTGATGGGCCAGACAATGGCCCAGGCGATGCAAGGGGGCCAGCAGGCCGGAGGCCAGGACGCAACCCCGTCTGTGCCCGATATCATGACCCTCTCCGAGGCAGCAGCCTACATGCGCGTTGGCGAGGAGGACGTGCTGGAAGTCATCAAGTCGGGCGAACTCAAGGCCAAGAAAATCGGCACCAGCTATCGCATCAGCAAGCAGGCCATAGACGAGTTCCTGTCGAGCTAGATCGTGTGTGGCTGTGTGGCGCGGTCTGGAGACCGGCCACAGCAACGATGGTCTGGAGACCGGCCACAGCAACGATGGTCTGGAGACTGGCCACAGCAGCGAGGTTCGGAGACCGGCCACAGCAGCGAGGTTCGGAGACCGGCCACAGCAGCGAGGTTCGGAGACCGGCCACAGCAGCGATGGTCTGGAGACCGGCCACGGCAAGCGTGGGGCATTCCCAACATCGGGTTCGCCAGGCCGGCCCGTGCGTGGCGCGGTCTGGAGACCGGCCACAGCAACGATGGTCTGGAGACCGGCCACAGCAGCGAGGTTCGGAGACCGGCCACAGCAGCGAGGGCGTGGCTCGGTCTGGAGACCGGCCACAGCAGCGAGGTTCGGAGACCGGCCACAGCAAGGTCTGGAGACCGGCCACAGCAGCGAGGTTCGGAGACCGGCCACAGCAGCGAGGTTCGGAGACCGGCCACGGCAATGATGGTCTGGAGACCGGCCACAGCAAGCGTGGGTGTTCGCTGACTCGCTGATTTGTTGATTCGCCGATTCCCCGGAGGAGCCTGTGTCACGCATTGATGGTCGCGCCGACGACGAACTGCGCCCGGTGCGCTTCGTCACCGGTTTCATCACCTATCCCGAAGGCTCGGTGCTCATCGAGGTTGGAGGCACGCGGGTGTTGTGCAACGTGTCGGTGGAGGAGAAAGTCCCCGCCTGGCGCGAGGCGTCGGGGGGCGGTTGGTTGACGGCCGAATACGCAATGCTCCCCCGCGCCACCCACACCCGCATCCCCCGGTCGGCGGGAGCCGAAGGAGCCCGCTCGCAGGAGATTCGACGGCTCATCGGACGGGCTCTGCGCGCCGCAGTAGACCTGGCCCGTCTGGGCCCATACACGCTCACCGTGGACTGCGACGTACTTCAGGCCGACGGCGGCACGCGCACGGCGGCCGTCACCGGCGGCTACGTGGCGGTGGCATTGGCCTTGTCGCAGATGATCCAGGCCGGCGACTTGCCCCTCGACGTGCTGCGGACGCCGATCGCTGCCGTCAGTGTGGGGTGGGTCGATGGCCGTCCACTGCTCGATCTGTGTTACGCCGAAGACGCCGCCGCCGACGCCGATCTGAACGTGGTGATGACCGGCGACGGCCGCTTCGTGGAGGTGCAGGGGACCGCCGAGGGGAGCCCCTTCGACCGGGATGCGCTGGATCAACTCCTCGACCTGGCGTCGGCCGGGATCAAGCAATTGCTCCAGCGGCAGCAAGAGGCGTTGACCGAAGCTGGCTTCTGAACTGATCTTGGCTCAAGTTATCTGCCAAAAGTGCCTGGCATCTGAGTAGTAATCCACAACCTAAAGTGTTGTCCAATGAACGAGCCACCGAATCCAGGCCCCAAATCATCATCGGCCGGGATGTCGCCCGCTCAAATGCTCATCCTGGCCGGGCTGACGCTGGCCGTCCTTTGCGTGCTGGGCGCGCTGGCGGCCGTGGTCGTCCGCAATCGCGAGTTGCTGGTCGGCGCGCCGGAGCCTGAGCAGGCCGTCCTCCAGTCGACCCCCTCCCCCTCACCGCCGCTCACCTTCACCTCCACTCTCACCCCGGTCCCCGCCCCTTCTCCCACCGCCACCCCCACGCCCCGTCCACCGACCCCCACCTTCACTCTGGTCGTGCCGCCCGAATTCATCAACCGCGACAAAATTGCCGAAATCACCGGTTACGTGATCAACATTCGCGGCCTGGAGCCATTGCGAGACGTCCCCCCCATCTTTCTCACCCAGACGCAATTGCGCCAGCGATTGGAAACAGAATACGCCGAGACGCGCATCTCCTCGGCGCTGGACCGGGAGCGGGAACTGTACGTGGCGATGGACCTGGTGGGGCCTGCCGTTGACTTTCGGGAGATTGTCCTTGATTCGGCGGCGCAAAACATCGCCGGCTTTTACGTGCCCGACGAGGAAGTGCTATATCTCATCGCCGAGTCGGTGAATATGTTTGCCAGCGAAGAGATCGTTTACGCCCACGAATACACCCACGCCCTGCAAGATCAACATTTTGGGCTGGCCCGCTTTTTGGGCGACGACATGAACGCCGACCAGGCCATCGCCGCCCGTGCGCTGGTCGAGGGAGACGCGACGCTGGTGATGGGGGCCTACCAGTTCACCGAGGTCACCGACAGCGAGCTGCAATATATGGCCTACCGCGCCTCTTTCGTCGAGCGGGAGGTGATTGATGCAGTCTCGCCTTCGTTGGGAGTGCTCACCTTTTTCCCCTACCTGCAAGGGTCGTACTTCGTCTACACCCTGTGGGTAGACGCCGGCTTCCGCTGGGATGGGGTGAACGCCGCCTACGACGATCCTCCCATCTCCAGCGAACAGGTTATGCACCCCGAAAAGTACCTGGTCCGCGACGTGCCGCAAACAGTGCCCTTGCCCGACCTAGCCCCGGTTTTGGGTGAGAGTTGGCACGAGATTGACCGGGACGTGCTGGGTGAGATCGGTCTGCTGGCCTGGCTGCTGGACCACCTGGACTACCCGGTCGCCTCCGAAGGTGCTGCCGGCTGGGACGGCGACATATATACCCTCTGGTCCGATGGGCAGGGGGCACACGTGCTGGTGGTGCGGTCAATTTGGGACGCGCCGGGCGAAGCAGCCCAATTTTTTGAAACTTTTACCGACTATCTCACCCGCCGGGCGATGGGCGTGCCCGAGCTAACCCTCAACGAGCCGGGACGCCGGGTGTGGGAATACGAAGGGCGGGCCACCTTTCTGGCCCGAGCCGGCGATCAGGTCCTCATCATCCTCGCCCCCAACCGGGCCGTGCTCGACCGGGTGCGAGGGGCCTTCCCCGAATTTTGATCGGTAGTGGTAGAAAAGTAAGTGATGTGTCATTGCGAGGGAGTGAAACGGACGAAGCAATCCCCGCATTGCAGGTCGGAGATTGCGTCGCTTCGCTCGCAATGACATCCCCCCCTCACTTACAGTTTAACCACCACCTTTTGATCATCCGCGCCG
>JAJRXB010000319.1 GCA_024276515.1 Chloroflexota bacterium | reverse complement strand
TCTATCAGGTCGCTCGATTCGACCTCGGCCCGGTTGTCGGGATCGGGGCCCAGACGGAAATTGAAGGCGTGAACCTCTCTGGCAAAAGGCTCCCAGGACGTTTGCCACTCCCACAGGGCATAGTTGACGCCGCGTGCCTCGAACAGGTCCATCTGGTCGTCCATAAAATCCGCCGCGCCCGGCTGCCAGCGCATCACGCCGAACTCGTTGACCGCCACCGGGACGCCAAATGTCGCCGCGAAGTCGTCCACGGTGCTGAGCAAATCGTCCAGCCAGGGGCGGTCGAACCCATCCTCCACGCCGTCCCCGTCGGTGTCGAAGGTGCCGGGGTAGGTGCGGGTGAGGTTGGGCGGCTCCTGGTGGGTGTATTCCATCGGCTCGTACTGGTGCACGGCGTAGACGATTCGCGGACCATCCATCGGCCGCAGATAGGGCAGCCACTCGACGGCGCTGTAGCCCATGGCGCCGACCAGGATGGGCGTGTCGGGGTCCACCCGGCGGATGGCAGCGACGATGCGGGGATAAAGCTGGTTCCAATCGTAGAGGGTGCCGCCGTATCGGTCGTAAAATTCCTCCGGCTCCCAGAGGTCCAACAGGTCGTGGACGGCGTCGCTCCCCACCTCGTTGGAGTTCGGTTCCACCATCAGGTCGTAGCCGACGACGATGGGATTGTCGCGGTAGCGTTCGGCGGTGGTGCGCCACATCGCCACCCAGGCATCCTGGGCGGCCTGGTCTTGCCACACCGAGTCGTTGAGATACCTTTCGTCGAACCAATCGTCTCCCAGGCAGCAAACGCTGAACTCGGCCCGGCCCGGCCCGGTGCGGAAGCTGATGACGGCGAACATGTCGGCCTGGGCGATCATAGCGAGCAGACGGTCCAGGTTGTTTTGGACCTCGGGGTCCAGGGTGTAGGGGGGCGTTTCGGTGAAGAGGCCGGGGTGGGAGATGTTGACGTAGTTGGCGCCCAATGCCGCCAGCCGGTCGAAATCCTCCTGGCTGTAAGGCGGTCCGACGGGGCCGGGGCCCATAAAGTCGGGACCGTCCAGTTCGGGGTAGACGCGGCGCTGGTAGACGTTGGCCCCGCGCAGGTGGGGGCCGCTCTCCGGGTTCCAGAGGGCCATCTTATCGGCGGCAGGGGGTGGAGGGATGGTGGATTCGACAGGAGGAGGCGGTTCGGTGTGGGCAGGGGTTGCTTCGGAGGCAGGCGGCGGTGTGGTGATGGCAGTTGCCGGTTGAGTCGTGGGCGAAAGTTCATCCGTTGCGCGGGGCGTGCCAATGCCGCAGGCCAGGGCAACGCCGATGAGCAGGGCCAAACTCACCCAAACGATTGGGGCCGAGCGAAGGCGATTCATTATAGAGGCTCCTTCGGTGATAGGTGACAGTCACCTGTTCTGTCGGAGTTCCGCCTGGGCTTTTTGGGCGATCTTTTGAAGGGTGAGGGCCACCCCCGCCGCCGGGCTGGCCAGGGCGGCGATGACCACCTCGCCGATGTCTTTGGACATGGCGTACAGGGCTTTCAACCGCTTCTCCAGAAAACTTTGCTTCTGGGGGCTGTCGTCCCCTTTTTGGATTTCTGCCGCCACCGCCGCCGTTTGCTGGACGACCGGCTTCAGCAACTCCCGGTCCGCTTCTTCCAGCCCGGCCAACCGGCGGTTGACCTCCTCGAACAGGCGACGCAATTCGGCCATGCCGGCGTCCGACTGGGCCGCCGGGGGGAAGTAGTTGTTCACCTGGGCATAATCGCCGATGGCCGAGTGCTCGGCGCGTTCCACGTGGTACTTGGGGGTGTTTTGTTGGTCGCTCATACTTCGTCTCCTTTGCAGGCGACCGGGCAGGTGACAGTCACTTCGATGAAATAGTACAGGCGGTTGAAACCGCTCCTGAAGGCCTGGCGGCCCAGCGTCCACCTCCGTGGGCGCCGGCGTCGGCGCAGGCCGACGCTCGGCCTGGAGCCTTCAGGGGCGACTTCAGTCGCTTTATCGCCTGTGCAGGTGACTCAGGTGACAGTCACTTTCAAAGTGACTGTCACCTGAGTCACCTGAATTGTCACCTAAAGGGAAAGGGAAGGCTGATTTTGCCCCAGCCGGTTCAGTCGCTCCTGCGCCCAACGCCGTTCTTCGTCCGTGGCCGTCTGCCGGAAGCGGGCGATTTCTGCTTCCGCGCCGGCCACGTCACCGGTCAAAGCCAGGGCCAGGGCCAGGTAAAAACGGTGCTCCGCTTCATCCGGCCGGCGGGCGCACAGGGTCTGGGCATAGGGAAGCATCGCCTCTCCATCGCCCAGGCCCAGGTAAAGGTCGCGCCACAGCAGGGGCAGCCGTTCCGCCTCCGGCTCCAGCCGGGCCGCCGCTTCGATGTCCGCCCGGGCTGCTTCCCACTGCTCCAGTTCAAGGTACTCTCCGGCCCGGTTGCGGTACAGGATGGCGTTTTGAGGGTCGGCCTGGAGGCCCCGGCTGTAGGCGGCGACCGCCTCCTGCGGCGCGCCCGCTTCTGCGTGATGATTGCCCAGCGTGTTCAGCGCCCAGGCCAGCGAACGGCGCAGGCCGGCGGCCAGGCCGGCGTCCAGCGCTTCGGCCGGGGGGAGCAGCGTCTCGTGCAGGCTCACAAAGCGGTTCTGTTCCTCCGGGACGATTTCCGCTGCGTGAGCGCGGTTGTAGAGTTCCAGCAGCACGCCCAGCCGGGCCAGCAGATGGCGCGCCGCGTCCGGCTGGCCGTCCGCCTGGGCTTCCTGCACCAGTCCGGCCAGGCGTTCCAGGGTGGGCAGCGCCAGCAGCACGGGATGGCGGGTCAGGGTGTGCGCCAGAGCCTCTTCGCCATCCACCTGGAGCAGGGCGGCCAGGGCCCGGACAACCGGGTCCTGGGCGGCCGGCTGCGCGGC
>JAJRXB010000318.1 GCA_024276515.1 Chloroflexota bacterium | reverse complement strand
CTTTGTCATTTTTGATAACTACCTTTCTGTTCTTATGGTTCCGCTGTGCATCGAGTGTTGTAGGGGCCGACCATCTCCAAAGGTAAGCGTTCGGCGGGGCAGCCTTGCGAAGTGCTCGTATGGGTATGGCTACCAGTATCAGTATTTGAGAGTATACCATAATCTTGGATAGATTGTCACTTCTTGGCGATCGATTGGGCAAAGTATCAGCTCATCTGGCCACCTTCAGTTTGTGATAATTGTCACATAAGTGACCTGCATCATAGAGAAAGATGACATGTGTCACTTCTAAAATCTGCGGGGAAGATATAAGATAAACTGGGGTTGAAAAATGGGGGACGATGCTTCGAATTGCCCCGGTGTACTGCGCATTGCAAAACCGTCACTAATGCGAGGAGGCTGCAAAAATGAGACAAGAATTGGTCAAAGACTGGATGACCCGTGACGTTTTGACCATCACCCCGGATACAACTTTGCCAGAGGCGCATCGCCTGATGATTCAAAATCAGATCCGTCGTTTGCCGGTGATGGAGAACGGTCGTTTGGTGGGGATTATCACGCGCGGCGACGTGCGGGGCGCAGAACCTTCGGGCGCTACCACGCTGAGCATCTGGGAGTTGAACTATTTGATCTCGAATCTAAAAGTCGGGCAAATTATGACGACCGATCCGTTGACCATCTCTCAGGATGCGACCATCGGCGAGGCGGCCCGGCTGATGATGGATAACAAGATCAGCGGTCTGCCGGTGGTGGACGACGATGGAAAGGTGGCGGGGATCATCACCGAGTCCGACATCTTCCGCCTGATTGTTACCCGGTGGGGGGAATGACGGGGTGTGAAAGCGTTTGATCCCAGGTGACAGTCACTTGACCTGGCGCAAAAAACGGGGTGATTTTTCAAATTCTGACCTGATCATTGGGCTAAAAGTGACTGTCACCTCAGCACAAATTTATTCAGGAACAACTCTAATTATGGGGAGTTATGGGGAGGTGGCAAAGTGCCAGCCGTCAAATCTCTCGAAGAATTGAAGCAACTGAGGGACAAGGCAATAAAAAGACGCAAGGCGAAGAAGGTCTCCGGGCGGGCTCAAATCGTTGTGGGTATGAGCACGTGTGGCATCGCGGTCGGTGCCAGAGAGACGATGAAGGCGATTCTTGAGGCCATAGGGGCCGAGGGTTCGGGTGACGTGGTTGTTAAACAGACTGGATGCACCGGGCTTTGTGAATGGGAACCCATCGTCGAGGTGACGATGGGGGATGAGCCGAAAGTCACTTACGGGAAAGTCTCCCCTGAAAGAGCACGAGAGATTCTGAGGGAACACGTGATGAGGGGAAAGGTTCTCTCAGAGTTTGTGATTTCACGGTAGCGATAATGAACAAGCGAGGACTTTTGCAAGGAGGGTGGGCATGATCGACGGCGTTAGGGACGCTCAAGGTGTGGTCTCGGTCGTCCAGGCAGCGGTGACCCGGCACGGAGCGACTGCGGAGGCCCTTGTTCCTGTTTTGAAAGAGATCAACGATGAATTGGGATACCTGCCGGCCGAAGCATTGGCAGAGGTCAGCCGGTTGTTCCGAATGCCGAAGGGGCAACTGATGTCGGTGGCCAGTTTTTACCACATGTTGTCTACCAGGCCGAGGGGCAGACACGTTATTCAATTCTGCGAGAGTGCTCCCTGCCACGTTGTGGGGGGGCGAGAGGTTTGGCAGGCATTGCAGGACGAGTTGAACCTGGGGCCCGGGGACACGAGCCCCGATGGAACGTGGACGCTGGTGACGTCCAGTTGCCTGGGCATCTGCGGCGTTGGCCCGGTCATCATCGTCGATGGCGACATCTATGGCAACGTGGTGCCTGAGCGCGTGCCAGAGCTTCTGGCGCGTTATGCGTAAAGGGGGCAAGCGATGAAATTTGTGCGTTCATTGGTGTTGGTCTCAAGCGATCCTGACAGCCTGGCGCGAGGTGCGCAGGAAGTCCACGAGCGATTGCAGCGAGAGATTCAATCGGCGGGGCTGCAAGAAGAGGTGGCCGTGGTCCCGGTTGGGGACTTGGGGCGTCACGGCGCGGCACCCCTGATCGTCGTCTATCCAGAAGCGACCATCTATGGGCCGGTAACGCCCGACGACGTGCCACTTTTGGTGGAGGAACATCTTCGCAAAGGGCGCATTGCCGTTGGACTTCGGGCATCTGCCAGGGAGCTTTCGGGGCGCATCGCCTGGCTTTCTGCCCGCCGTGGCACGCTGCCGGCGGAGCAGAGAATCGTGCTGGCAAGAGCCGGCCTGATAGACCCCGAGGATATTGAAGATTACATCCTCCACGATGGATACGAGGCGCTGGGGAAAGCGCTCACACAAATGACCCCGGTGGACGTGATCAACGCCATCGGAAAATCTGGCCTGAGGGGCAGAGGCGGTGCCGGGTTTCCCACGGGGATGAAGTGGCGCTTCGTGTCGCAGACGGATAGTTATCCCAAATACGTCATTTGCAATGCCGACGAAAGCGAGCCGGGGACCTTTAAAGATCGCCTGATCCTGGAGGGTGATCCGCACAGCATCGTCGAAGCTATGACCATTGCCGGGTACGCTGTGGGTGCGAGTGAAGGGTACATTTACGTTCGCGGCGAGTACGTTTTGGCGCAGGAGAGGTTGGATAAAGCCATTGACCAGGCCCGGCAGATGGGCTTTTTGGGCGAAGATATTTTCGGCAGCGGCTTCAATTTTGACATTCACATCCACACCGGGGCCGGCGCGTACATTTGTGGCGAGGAGACGGCCCTGATCGAGTCAATCGAGGGGAAACGAGGCGAACCGCGTGCCCGCCCTCCCTATCCGACGACCCACGGCCTGTGGGGAAAACCCACCGTGGTCAACAACGTGGAAACGCTGGCAAACGTGCCCCCCATCGTCCGAAATGGCGCTTCCTGGTTTCGGCGGTTTGGCACCAGCAACAGTCCTGGCACCAAAGTTTACACCATTTTGGGGAACGTGAACGTCACCGGGCTGGTTGAGGTGCCGATGGGCATCACGCTGCGCGAGGTGATCGCTATCTATGGCAAGGGGATGAAAGATGGGGCCACGTTTAAGCTGGCGCAGACCGGCGGTTCCAGTGGCTCGATTGTCCCGTCCAGTTTGCAAGATACGCCGATGGATTTTGATTCCTTTGCCCGGGCGGGCGTGTCTCTGGGGTCTGGGGCGCTGTTGATTTGCAACGAGGATACCTGTGTGGTGGATTTGGTGAAGGTGTTGCTCAATTTCTTCCGGCGAGAGAGTTGTGGCAAGTGCACACCCTGTCGAGTTGGCACCGAGCGCGCCCACCAGATTCTCACCAGTCTCTCCGAAGGGACCGCGGAATTGAGCGATCTGAGAGATTTGGAAACGCTGGTCGACGGCTTGAGTCAACTTTCGCATTGCGGTTTGGGCCAAACGGCGGCGGTTCCCATTCGCGATATTTTCAAGCACTTCCGGGCAGAGGTCGAGGCCCACGTCAGGTTGAAGATTTGTCCCACAGGTGCTTGCTCAATGAGCGGACGGTAAGTTTCGGTTGCTCAGAGAGAAGGGAGAAGTACCCAGGCAGGGGGAGTGAATAAATGGTCAGCTTAACCATAGACGATGTGAAAATTGAAGTGCCAGAAGGCACGACCGTGCTCCAGGCGGCGCGGATGAGCGGGGTCGAAATCCCCACGCTTTGCGACTATCCGCACCTGACGCCCTACGGCGGGTGTCGTCTCTGTGTGGTTGAGGTGGAAGGAGCGCGCTTGCTGCAACCCTCTTGCACGTTGCCCGTGAGCAAGGGCATGGTGGTGCACACCAACACGGCCAGAGTTCGCGAGGCCCGCAAATTTGTACTGACGCTCCTCTTCAGCGAACGCAATCACTTTTGTATGTATTGCCAGGTGAGTGGGGGCGACTGTGAGTTGCAGAACGCCGCCTACGAGCAAGATATGACTCACTGGCCTTTCCAACCGAATTGGGACCCTTATCTGGTGGACGCCTCTCACCAGCACCTCG
Organism: Chloroflexota bacterium; assembly: GCA_024276515.1. Taxonomy (GTDB): domain Bacteria; phylum Chloroflexota; class Anaerolineae; order 4572-78; family NAK82; genus JAJRXB01. The sequence goes on along the minus strand of JAJRXB010000318.1, from coordinate 1,995 downwards.
TTTTGGATCATAACCGGTGCATCCTCTGCCGGCGATGTGTCCGTGCCTGCGGGGAACTGGTGGGCAATTTCACCCTCGGCGTCAAAGATCGGGGGCCCGAGAGCATCATCATCGCCGACCTCGATGTGCCGTGGGGCGAAAGCACCTGTGTGAGCTGCGGCACCTGCGTGCAGGTTTGCCCGACGGGCGCGATCATCGATCGCCGGAGTGCGTATCTCGGTCACGAGGCGGACGTGGAGCGGACCCGGTCTGTTTGCATTGGTTGCAGCGTGGGCTGCGGCGTAGAACTGATCACCCGCGACAATCGTTTGCTGCGCATCGATGGTGACTGGGATGCCCCTGTAAACGAGGGCATCTTGTGTCAGATCGGGCGCTTTTTGGCCCTGGACGACGAGCGAGAGCGTATTGTAACGCCTCTGGTGCGCAGGAATGGGACCTTGAAGGCAGCGACGTGGGAAGATGCGCTGGATTACGTCGCCGGCCGGCTGAAACCACTCGCCGGCAAAAAGGGGGATGGGATTGCAGCTTTGGCTTCGACACGACTGCCGGTCGAGTCGCTCTACCTTTTCAAACAACTCTTCGCCGACAAACTCAACAGCGAAATGGTCACCAGCATCGAAGAAGGGGTGACCACGGCCCTTTCGGGGAAGGTCGCCCAAGAGCTGGGCCGGCCCTTTGAGGGTAGTTTGGAGAGGCTGAAGTCGGCGGACTGCGTGGTGGCCATTGGCGTTGACCTGGCCGAAAACCACCAGGTTGCGGGCTTTTTCGTCAAGCGTGCTCTGCCCAACGGGACGAAACTGGTGGTCATTGATCCCTACGATAACCAACTGCACGAACTGGCGCATTACGCTCTGCAGCCCCAGGCGGGCACAGATTACGAGCTGCTGTTGGGACTGATGTCGGCCATCGTCAAATCGGGGCTGTCCAGGGACGAACCGACGAATCTCTCTGAGCTTGCCGGTTACGATCCCCAAGTCGTCAGTCAGGTGACGGGGATTTCTGCCGACACCATCCGCGCAGTGGCTCGTTTGATTGCCTCCTCTCAGCGACCGGTTTTTGTCTACGGCAAAGGCGTCACCCGCGCCAGCTCTCCGGAAGTGTTGAGCGCGTTGATCGAGCTGGCGCGCCTGGTGGGGGCGTTGACCCCTGACCAGTCGGCGATCATCGGCACCAAGGGGCAGGCCAACAGTCTGGCGGCCTACATGTATGGGCTGGACAAACCGTTCGAGGTCGACGGTCACCAGGCGGTTTATCTGGCGCTGGGGGACGATGAGCCGAGTCGACGTTTGATAAAACGATTGAAAGGTGCTCCCTTCATCGCCGTGCAGGCCAGTTACCTGTCCCCGGCCACGGAGATGGCAGACGTGGTGCTGCCGGTGGAAATGTGGGCCGAGCAGGATGGATATTACCTGAACCTGGCGGGGAAACTGCAAAAAGCTCACAGGGCGCTGGTGCCTCCCCAGGAGGTGCGTTCCAACGTCGGTGTCCTGAAAGCGCTTGCTGCCCGGCTTGGCGTCGAACTGGAGGCCGATTGGAGAAAATCGCTGAAAAAGCGAGCGCCCATCAATCCTGTTGTGGAATGAGCCCTGTTTAGAGGAGAGTTCAAATGGCTAAACCTAAAGTTTCGAGCGACTGGTTGGCGGCGTGCGCAGGATGCCATATGTCGTTGCTGGATATTGACGAACGCATTGTGGAGCTGGCGGAGTTGGTGGATATTCGGGCCACGCCGATCACCGACTTCAAAGAGCCCGACGAGGATGGCGTGGACGTTGGGATTTTGACCGGCGCAATCAACACGACGACCAACGAAGAAGTCGCTCACAAAATGCGCGAACGTTGCAAAATCCTGGTGGCGATGGGAGATTGCGCCGTCTTCGGCGGAGTGGTCGCCATGCGAAATTTCTTCAAGCTGGAAGAGGCGCTGCGCCGGGCATACGTTGAAACCGAAAGCACCGACGGCGAAGGCAAAGTCCCTGCCAGCCCTGAACTGGGGGT
>JAJRXB010000317.1 GCA_024276515.1 Chloroflexota bacterium | reverse complement strand
CAGCGTTTTGCCCTCGCGTTGGGCCCGCCGGAGGGCGGCCTGGTGGGTGGACTCGTCCAGGTTGATTCTGAAATTACGGATAGCCATATATTCCTCCTTGTGTGTAACGGGCTGAAGCCCACACTCCGGTTCGCACACAATTTTCGCTCGTCAGGGGTCTGCGACCCCTGACCAGACCCAGCACAAAAGCCTGCCGATAATCGCCGGGTCACAGACCCGGCGGGAGCAGAATTTTTCGCTCGGCAGGGGTCTGCGACCCCTGCCCAGACCCGGCAGGAACGGAGGTTGCCTCTCACCGCCGGGTACGCTTGCTCAGCGCCTTGCGCGAGTAGCGCAGCGGCAGGTTCTCCTTCTCGGCGAATTGCTGAAAGGTGGCGTAAAACCGCTCCCGGTCTTGCAGGCTGATGACAGCCACCGCGTCGGCGGTCTCCAGGGCGTAGGGGTAGCCGTTGCCCACGACGCACTCGGCGCGGACCAGGTTCAGCGTGCGTTCCAGTTCTGCCTCGTCCTCCGCCAGCCAGCGAGGGAATTCCAGGCGGGCGGGAGAACCGTCGGCGGTGGTTTTGAGGTAGGTGAAGCAGATCTCCCTGGCCTGCGGGCCATACTCGGGCAGCACGTTGTCGTCACGGGCGCAGAGGTAAACCTGGCTCCGGTCGCCCCACCCCATCCGAGAGCGCAGCAGCGCGCCGTCGTTCAGACGGGGGGCAGGGGGCAGACGGTAAAGGTGGGCCAGCATAGTCACCAGGTCGCGGGCGGAGCTGGTGTCCACGTAACCCACCAGCGGCACCCGGCCCGCCTGCGAGGCACGCAGCATGTCGGTGACGGCACGCACGTAATCCCGGCGCAGGTTGGGATGCATGTGCCGGGTGAAAGAGACGACCAGCGAGCCATCGAAGAAGCAGAGCGGGGCAGGGGCCGCGCCACCCTGCGGATACTGCGCCGCGTGCGCCTGGATGTATTCGACGATGACCCGACATTCCATCTCGAAACGCCGCTGGTTGACGCGCCAATCGGGGAAATCGCCATCACCGCTCTCTTCCTCACCGGCCAGTTCGTCGGGGGCCAACACCTCGAAAGCCAGGTCTTTGACGTATTGACCGCCGGGCGCGTGGGGGTTCTCGAACCAACCCACCTGCACCGCGCCGACGGGCAGCGAAAAGTCGTGGCTGGGGGAAATCTGCGAGCCGTCCACGGCGAAGGTCGGGGTGTTGAGCAACACCTCCCTGGCCCAGGCGCGCGCCTGCTGGTGATTGGCCCAACGTTCTCCGAAGGTAATCACCGTATCGTGCAGCCGGTCCTGCTCGTCGGTGGGCCGGGCGCCGGGCCAGGCGATTTCGGCCTCGTCGAACCGGGCTTCGATCTCCGCCCGGCTGAGAGAGGGCAGGCGTTCGAGAGCTTCCCGGTAGCGATCCAATGTGTCCCGCAGTTCCACCTGGTAGCCGGCAAAGCGGTCCTTTTTGGCTTCCAGGGCGGCGATGACTTTGCTGCGAACTAACATTTCCTCACCCTACTTCCACCTTGCTGACCCCATTTTCTTTGCGCACACGAACGATGTGGTGCGTCACCCGCTCAAAGGTGTCGTCGTGACTGATGACGAAGAGTTGGGAGAACCCCTTGACCGAGAGAATCTGTTCGGCCAGGCTGTCGCGGCGGGTGTCGTCCAGGTTAGAGGTCGGCTCGTCGAAGAAGGCCACGTCGATGGACGACAGTTCGCGCAGCAGGGCCAGCCGCACGGCCAGGGCGGCCGCCATCTGCTCGCCGCCGGAGAGTTGCTGAAAACCCCGGTCGCGCCCGTTCTTCTCCAGTATAATCTCGTAATTTTCTTCCCAGCGCAGACGGCCGGTGTGATCGGACATCACGTCGGCGAAGAGGCGAGCCGCCTCCAACGACACCTGCTGCACCAGCCGGCGGGTCACGTGGGGACCCGCCTGACGGATGACCTCGCGGACGAACCCGGCCAGGGCAAGTAGCTGCTGATGCCCGGCCAGGGCAGTCTGCTCGGCAGCCAGAGTCCGTTCGGCCGCTTCCAACGTTTCGATTTCACCTTCGGCCTCCGACAATTCGCGGCCCAGGGTGCCGAGCTGACCTTCCAATCTGCTCTGCTCGGCCTGAAGTCCGGCTTCGCGCTGGCGCGCCGCTGCCAGGGCGTCGGCGTCGAAGCCAGCGGCGATTTTCTCGACCTGCGACCGGGTCGCGTCGCGCTCGGCGGTCAGCCTGGCCTGCTGAGTCCGCAGCGATTCCACCTGTTCGCGGCGGGCGGGCAGATCGGCGGCGACTTTGGTGTTCTCCAGGTAGCGACGGTGGTCTGCCTCGTGCCGGCTGAGGAGCTGGCGCCGGTCGGCCAGGCGCTCGTCCAGGTCGGCGAAAGGGGCCAGCGCCCGCTCGATCTCGGCCAGCGACGCCACCAGCGCGCCGACGGCGTGGCGTTCCGCCTCCAATCGCTCCTCCAGGTCGGCTTGCTGGCCGACCGTCTCGGCCAGGCGTTCGTACCGGCGACGGGGGTCGCCCAGGTCGGCCAGGTCGCGCTCCAGGCGGGTTGCCTCGTCCCGCCCTCCCGCCAGCTTTTCGATTTCGGCCTGGGTGGCGGACAGCACGCCTTCCAAATCGGCGATCTGGCCGGTCAGCTCGGTTTCGTCGGCCGGGCGGGGCAGATCGCGCAGTTGGGCGTTGAGGGTCTGGATTTGCCCTTCCAGCGCAGAACCTCTCTCGTCTGCGGCGGCGATCTCCGCCGCCAGTGTTTCGTCTCGCGCCCGCAGTTCGTCGAGTCGCGCCCGGTTGCGCGCCAGCAGGTCGGCCCGGTGCTCCGGGGTCAACGGTTGCTCGCAAACGGTGCAGACGACGGCCTCACCCTCCGGGTACTCCGCCGCCGTCTCCAGCGCACGAGTCTGCTCCCTCAAACGTTCCATCTCGGCCCCCAACGCCGCCCGCTCGGAGGTGAGGGCGGTCAACGTT
>JAJRXB010000015.1 GCA_024276515.1 Chloroflexota bacterium | reverse complement strand
GCCGTATGGGGAGGAGGTGACGCGATGACAGTGACGTTGGAGATGATCAAACCACCTGACGTGGGCCGAATGGACATTCATGTTCGACTGGCGGCCAACATCCGAGTGGCGGCAGACGTTGCCCGCCGGCGTGTCAGCGTCTTCGTTGGAGATCGGATTGCAGATCTGTTGCATGGAGAGTCGCCCACTTTGGTCGTGAGTGAGGCCGGTGCGTATTGGCGTGTGCCTGTTGTACTCTCATCGCGTTCGTGGGGCAGGATCGGACCGGTGGGGGTCATTGATGTGGACGTCGAGACAGGGGAGTTGCGCATCAGTGATGAGATTGTAGCTGGAATTGAACGCAATGCTGAACGTTTTGCTGCCAGTGCCGCACTTTGAGGGGTGATTTTTCCGTGACGAAAGGGGTGAACAATGGCCGTCGAAGCACAAGAGCGAGTGATTGTTGAGGAGACTCGTCGCAGCATCCCCCGGCGTTTTTGGGATGACGAGGCGTGGGTCTCGGAACATTGGGATGAACTGTGCAAGCAGTATCCCGATCAGTGGGTGATAGTGTACAACAAGGCCGTGGTAGGCGCTGACCGTGATCTGGGCGTGGCCAGTGACGTGGCTGAGGTCAACATTGGCCAGTCGAATGGAATGGCCCCCGTCACTTTCTACATCCCGGAGGGCCATCGTGTCCTTTAAGATTAAATTGCACTTCAAGACGTTCCCCCCTCGACCGGATGATCCACTGACTGCGTCTATCGTGCGTCTTTTCGCCTGGGTGCAGTTCAAAACGTTCAGTGGTTATACGGATCCCTTCAGGGCCATCGTGGACACCGGCGCGCCGGTGTCTCTCGTCCCATTCAAGGTGTGGGGCCAGTGCGCGGTGACGCTGCTGGGCGAGCGCACGGTGCCCACCATCAGCGAGCGGCCGGAATGTGACTTGCGGGCCAGTGTCGGGCGGGTCACCCTGCGGCTGTTCGACGAGGCGGCCGAAAGCCCCGATCTGCCCCTCTACGCCGACCTGTGCCACACCAGCGAAATGCCTCTCATCCTGGGCTTCAAGGATTTTCTGGAGCAAGGGGTGTTGCATTGCGATTATCCCGGTCAAGAAGCGTGGTTTGAACAGCCAGAGACCCTTTCATAATTCGTCTACAGGGCGAATAAGACTTCCGAAGTCTTGAGATGTGACTTCTTTACGTGCGTGTGGGCTGATTTCAGGCTCAAGTTCATCCAACTGAGGCGTCTCTGAGACTTCGGAAGTCTAGCCAATTGAATTGCGAAAGGCTCTCCAGCCATAGAAAAGGAGCTACGGACATCATGTCCATTCCCCTCGTGGATCTCAAGGCCCAATACCGGGCTATTAAACCCGACATTGACGCCGCCATCCAACGGGTGATTGACAACACCAGCTTCATCATGGGGCCGGAGGTGACGGCCTTCGAGGAAGAGTTCGCCGCCTTCTGCGGTGCGGAGTACGCGGTGGGCACCGACTCGGGCACGGCGGCGCTGCACCTGGCCCTCCTCGTTTTGGGTGTGGGGCCGGGCGACGAGGTCATCACCGCCGCCCACACGTTCATCGCCACGGCCGAGGTGATCTCGCTGGTGGGGGCGCGACCGGTGTTCGTGGACGTTGACCCGCGCACGTACAACATGGACCCCGACCACATTGAGGCGGCCATCACTCCCCGCACCAAAGCCATCATCCCCGTGCACCTCTACGGCCAGCCGGCCGAGATGGACGCCGTGCTGGACGTTGCCCGGCGGCACGGGCTGCGGGTCATCGAGGACGCGGCCCAGGCCCACGGGGCCGAATACCGTGGCCGCCGGGTGGGCACGATGGGCGACGTGGCTTGTTTCAGTTTCTATCCCGGCAAGAACCTGGGGGCCTACGGCGACGCCGGCTGCCTGGTCACCAACGACCCCGACCTGGCCGAGCAGGCCCGCATGTTGCGCAACCACGGCCGGCAGGCCAAGTACGAGCATCTCGTCACCGGTTACGGCTACCGGCTGGATGGATTGCAGGCGGCTATCCTGCGGGCCAAGCTGGCTCGGCTGGAGGAGTGGACCGAACGGCGGCGGCAGAACGCGGCCACCTATAACGAGTTGCTGGCCGATAGCGGGCTGGTGCTGCCCTACGAGCCGGAGCACGTGCGGGCCGTCTACCACCTGTACGTGATCCGTGTCCCGGAACGCGACGCGCTGCTGGCCCACTTGCACCAGCGGGGCATCGGCGCCGGCATTCACTACCCCATCCCCCTGCATTTACAGCCGGTTTACCGGCACCTGGGCTACGAGCGCGGTGCGTTCCCCGTGGCCGAAGAAGCCACCGATCACGTGCTCTCCCTGCCCATGTACCCGGAGTTGACGCGAGGGCAGATGGAAGAGGTGGTGGGAGCCATTCGAGAGTTTGAGAGGGGAAAGTGAGATGGAAAAAGTGATCGTCCTATCCAGTCCACTGCTGGAACAGGCTTATTCTGTGGCCCAGCGCAAGGGTGTGGAAATAGAGACCTTGGTGACGGAATGGGTGAGGCGCGGTCTGTCCGACGAGGAACAAACCACGAGCAAAATGCTTGAAACGCGCCGCAAACTGCAAGAATTCGCTCGGCGGATGCGCCCCTCCATTGACCTTGACGAGGAGATGCGCCAGATTCGGAAAGAGGTTGGCGATGTCATTGAGGCAAACCAGGAGTTCGTTGACTTGGTCACATCTGGTGCAACCGACCGCAAATGGGAGCAAACGCCGTGAG
>JAJRXB010000316.1 GCA_024276515.1 Chloroflexota bacterium | reverse complement strand
TTGCATTCAGGGAAGTTTGCACCGGGAGATGCGTGAGGAAGGGCTGGGCCGGGCGGCGCAGTTTACCTGGGACAAGACCGCCCGCGAGACGTTGGTGGCGTACCGGCACGCGCTGGAATCGGAAGCCGGGACGGAAGTCCCGGCTCCATAGCTCCATGAAATTGAGGATGAGGCTGGACAGTGTGGGGCCCGGTGCCCCGTGGGGGATTGAGCCGGGCCACCGCCCTCGCGGATTCCGTCCCCGGCCTCGGCAGCCCCGAGCCTCACACCGATTTACGCCGACCAGTATAGCACAACCTGTGAGCTATCTGCTTGACGCCCTTCCGACGCGCAACCTACGGCGGCCCGCCCCAACGACCCTCTTTCCCTCTCACCGTTTTGCGCAGGGACGAGGCATTCCCGTCAGACTTCGTCGTAACCGTTATCAATTGGGTGTGTTTCACCTCGGTTGGAGTGCGGAATTTATTCCGTTTTTTGGGCTGTTGGCAGAATGAATTTTGCACTCCGGATTGTCACCCCAACTCATTTGAAACACACCCATATCAATTGTGTGTTCAAATATCGGCATTGAATTGCCACAGGAGAGGCCAGATGTCTGATCGGTCAACCTGTTCACCGCTTCTGTCCGTCGTCATCCCCAACTGGAATGGTGCACGACATCTGCCCACCTGCCTCGACTCGTTGCGCTGCCAGACCTACCCCCACCTGGAAATAGTGCTGGTAGATAACGCCTCGACCGACGAGTCGGTGGCGCTGGTTCGGCGCGATTACCCCGAAGTGGTGCTGGTGCAACTCGACGAGAACCTGGGATTCGCGGGTGGCGTCAATCGGGGCATTCAGGCCGCCCGGGGTGAGATCATCGCGTCGCTCAACAACGATACCGAAGTCGCTCCCGGCTGGGCGGAGGCGCTGGTGACGGCCTTGCTCGACCACCCGGACGCCGGTATGGTCGCCAGCAAGATGCTCCTCTTCGACCGACGCGACACACTGCACTCGGCTGGAGATGCCTGTGGTGTGGACGGCATCCCTGTGAATCGGGGCGTATGGCAAAAGGACGAGGGGCAGTTCGACGACGACGAATACATTTGGGGCGGGTGTGGCGGCGCCGTCGCCTATCGTCGGGCGATGCTGGACGACATCGGTCTCTTCGACGAGGACCTGTTTATGTATTGCGAGGACGTGGATCTCAACTGGCGGGCGCAACTGGCCGGCTACCGATGCGTTTTCGCTCCGGGGGCGGTGGTGTATCATCATTTGAGCGCCACCGGCGGCGGGGAGACTGCCAGCTTTTACACCGGTCGCAACACCTTGTGGGTGCTGGCCAAGAATTATCCCGGCGAACTGTTGCGCCGCCATTGGCGGGCGATTGCGCGGGCGCAGCTCAGAATTGCGTGGGATGCCCTCAAGTCCTGGCGTGGCTCGGCGTCCCGCGCCCGGTTGCGAGGGCAACTGGCCGGCCTGCTTGGTCTGCCCCGCTGGCTCCGCAAGCGGCGCGCAGTCCAGGCTACGCGCCGTGTGTCGCCCGATGCGATTGAACGACTGCTGTTGAAGGAATAAACAAACGTTACCCCAATTCTAACTTTTTTCTAAGTATATTCACACGGCTTTATCATTAAAAATTGTTAGACTGGCAGACGTAGAAGCCGGGAATCAGGGTCGGGCTTTGATTCCTGATCGCTGATTCCTCCTTTATATCCTGAGAAGATTCGGTAACTATCCCATCGCCCAACCACTGATGAATTACCGAATGTTCTCTTAAAGCAAGGGGCGAGTGTGGCTGGAGAGAAAATCCTCATCGTGGACCCGGACGCCGGGTTACGGAAAACCGTGGCGGAGCAGGTGTTGTCGCCTCATGGCTTTAAACCACTCCTGGCTCGGGGGCAAGAAGAGGGAATGAGAATCTCGATGGCCGAGTCGCCGCATCTCTTGCTGTTGCATCTGCCCCTCGACTCGGCTGCTCGTCTGCTGGATAAACTGGCGAGGGCGAGGTGTTTGACCCCTGCAATCTTGATGGTAGAGCAAGAATCGACTCCGATGAGCGTTGAGTTTCTCCGATTGGGCGTCCGGGATTACGCGGTCCATCCCTTCACGGCCGAGAGCATTTTGCAGACCGTGCGTCGTGTTTTGGGGCAAGAGGCTCACTCCCCAGATTATCGGCGACTGGCCGAAGACCTGGCCGGGTTCAATCGAGAGCTGGAACAGCGCGTCAAAGAAGTGGGGGTGCTGCTGGGTATCGGGCGGTCGGTCAACTCGTTGCTGGACCTGGACCTGGTTCTCAACCGCGTCACCGAAGCTGCTGTGTTTGTCACCGGCGCGGAAGAAGGCTATTTGTTGTTGCTGGACGAGGAGACCGGCGAGTTGCAGTTGCGGGCCGCTCAAAACCTGGGCGAAAGACAGGCGCAAGGATTCAGCTTGCGGGTGGAAGACAGCATTGCCGGGGCGGTCGTCAGTTCGGGCAAGCCGATCTTTTTGAGTGGTGATGGGGGCCAGAATCTCAAAGTCAAAACCGGCTATCTGGTCAAATCGCTGCTCAACGTACCGCTGAAGGCCAAGGGGCGGGTTATCGGCGTCCTGGGCGTGGACAACCAAATATCAGAGAATCATTTCACCCTGGCCCACCTGCGCCGACTGTCTGAGCTGGCCGACCTGGCGGCCACCGCGGTGGAGAACGCGCGTCACTACACCCGGCTGCACAAAAAGCTCACCCGCCGTGTCAAGGAGGTTGCCACGTTGCAGGCGGTGGTAGATCAACTGAACGCCGTCACCGATTTTGACGTGGGAGCGCGGCTGGCCCTGTCGCTGGCGCTCAGGGCCACCAACGCTGAAGCGGGCGTTTTGGCGTGGGCTTCGGGTGATTACAATCGCTCTAAATTCTACATTTCGCAAGGGAGTTTGGGCGAAATGGTCCTTGCTCCCCACCATGGAGATGGAGAAGCGGCCCACATTTGGTGGGACGAGCCGACGCTGCAAAAAGTGATCGAAACAGGACGCCCCATCCTTGAGGATGAGATCGCCAGCAAGGGAAATGGTGGCAGTTCCTATGCTCGCTCCCGGCTGACCGTGCCTATGCGACGGGGCAAAAAGGTGATTGGCGCTATCAATCTTGAGAGTTCTTCACCTTACGCCTTTACGCAAGAGGACCTGCACTTTGTCTCCAGCGTCGCCGACCAGGTGGCCATTGCTCTGGCGGGGACCGTGCTGCAGGAAAAGGCCGAGACCGAGCGGGAACGTTTGTCGCTGCTTATGGAGGCGGTGGACGATGCGGTTTGGCTGGTTGATGCCGACTTGCGCCTGATGGCGCAGAACGAGGCCGCCAGCGAGACACTGGGCTGGTCGCTGGCAGAGTCGATTGGGCGTTCTGTGGACGAATTGGTCTTGTCGGATAACGATTCGCCGAACGAATTGTGCCAGTTGCTCGGTCGGGCGATGGAGGAACGGCGGCGCATTTCGTTTGACGAAGGCATACTGTTGACGACGAAAAACGGTCAATCCATTCTCGTGGGCGGCCGAGTAGTGCCCATCATCCGGGAAAGCCGGGCCGTGGGCGCCATCTGCGCCTTCCGGTCGATCCTCCTTGAAAAGACCGGCGAGTGCATTAGATTTGAGTTTGCCAACATGGCTTCGCATCTGTTGCGTACCCCCCTCAGCTCCATCCAGGCTTCGATTGATCTCTTGCTGAGTTCGGAACTGGAGGCTGAGGAGCAGCACACAATGCTGACCAGGATGCGGGAACAAAGCCAGCTTATGAAGGAATTCATCAAAGAATTGCTCGATATGTCGCGGGTAGAAGCAGGCGCGGTGCGGGTTTATTCTGAGCCAGTTGCCCTCCTTCCGCTCGTTGAGCGGATGCTGGATATGATGCGGCACGAAGAGACCGGTCACGTGTTCCACCTTGCTGCCACCGGTACGCCCCCCGTCGTCGCTGCTGATCCGGGCAAGATCGAACTGGTCCTGTTGACTTTGCTGCGTAGCGCGGTGCGGCGCTGCCCGGACGGAGGAAACATCACCATTGAATTGGAAGGACGAACGTCGGAAGTGATTGTTTCCATCGTAGACGACGGTGAGGCGATCCCCGCCCAGCAGTTGGGCAAAGTGTTCTGGCAATTTTACCCGGTGGACAATGATGGCAAGATGCCGTCTACGTACCACGTGGGACTTTACACCGCCAGGCGATTGATTGAATTGCAAAATGGTCGTATGTGGGCCCAAAGCCAGCCTGGCAAAGGGTCACGATTTGGTTTTTCCTTGCCTGTTTGGGGGGTGAGTCAATGATGACCAAGATCCTTCTCGTGGACGATGACCCGACAATACTTCAATTATTGAAGCTCTTCCTTGAAAATGAGGGTTATCAGGTTTTAACCGCCGAAAGTGGGTCGGCGGGGTTGGAAGTCGCTGCCAAGCAGTTGCCAGACCTGGCCATCCTGGACGTGATTATGCCGGTGATGGATGGGTTTGAAACTTGCCGACGCCTGCGCGAGTTAGGAGTTCAGTCTATCCTGGTGATGAGTCACCGGCACGACGAACGAAGTGTGGTAAAGGCTTTGGAACTGGGAGCGGACGATTATTTACGCAAACCCTTTGAAGTGCCCGTCCTCCTGGCCAAGATTCGCACCCTCTTGCGACGCAACGGCCGGCAGGTTCCTGGGGAGTCGTTTGTGTATAACGACGGTCAATTGCTGATAGACCTGAACAGACGGCGTGTAGAAGTGCGTGGAAAACCGGTGCAATTGACGCCCACCGAGTTTCGCCTTCTTTCTACCCTGCTGCAAAACGTGGGCCGGGTCGTGCCGCACGAAGAGTTGATCCGAGAAGTTTGGGGCATAGAGGGGAGTGCCAGCCTGGCCTCGCTTAAAGTTTACATTCACTATCTGCGTCGGAAGATCGAAGATCGTCCCAGAGAGCCTTATTACCTGCTTGCCGAATGGGGCATTGGGTATCGCTTCCGCGAACCGAGGCCAGTGTCGCAGGTCACCGGCTAATCGCTCGGCAAACAGTAGACGACAGGTATCCCGCCCGCTGTCTGCTGTGGTCGTGATCTGGCTCAAGAGAGAACCCACCGGTTCTCTCTTTTTCGATCACCTTAATAGAGTTGTTCCTAAATAAATATGGGCTGAGGTGACAGTCACTTTTGGCACAACTATCAGGCCAGGATTTGAAAGATCACCCCGTTTTTGCGCCAATTCAAGTGACTGTCACCTGCTTTTGCTTAAAAGGGAACAACTCTAATTTCTAACCTTTTTCTAAGCATATTCACACGGCTTTATCATTAAATATTGATAGACTGACAGGGACAAAAGAGGAGTTGTAACCGTTCAGCTAGCTATGGAGAAGATGACAAGATGACGCAAGCTAATGCTCGTCCATTGACCGGCCAATTGAGTGGTCCATTGCAGGTTGCCGTCAATGCGCGGTGGGCGGAACGGCTTTTGTTGTCGATTGCCCTCACGGCTGTGGATCTGACCACGGTGCTTTTGGGGTTTCGCCTGGCTTACATCATCCGCTTTGAAGTGGGCATCTCCTGGTTCTATCAACACATGGAGTCGCCGCTCGACTTCTATTCGCGGTTGGTGTTCTTGCTCGCGCCGGCCTGGCTGATTGTCTTTCGCCTGTTTGGCCTGTACGATTTCAAGAATCTCTTCGGCGGGATGCGTGAATACGCGCAGGTCTTCAACGCCTGCACGTTGGGTATGATGCTCATCATCCTCTTCACCTTCTTCGACCCCAATTTCGTCATCGCCCGTGGTTGGGTGATCCTGTCGTGGGTGCTGGTGAGTCTCAGTGTAGGAGTGGGGCGCTTTGCCTTGCGACGGGTGGTTCAGCAGATGCGGGTCAACGGGCGCTTCCTGACGACTGTGCTCATCGTCGGTGCCAACGAAGAGGGACAGGCCATCGCCGAGCAATTCCAGGCCAACCGCAGGGCGGGCATCTGGGTTGCCGGCTTCGCCGACGACGAACTGGCCCAGGGCAGCGAACTTCTGCCGGGGTTGCCCGTGCTGGGCTCGGTCGACTCTGTGGCGACTTTGGTCAGGTATCACGGCATCCAGGAGATCATCATCGCCTCCACTGCGTTGCCACGAGAGAAACTGCTCAACCTCTTCCAATCCTTCGGTGCCGCCGACGACATCACCATCCGTATGTCGTCCGGCCTCTACGAGATGTTGACCACCGGGGTCGAGGTCCAGGAGGTTGGCAACGTCCCGCTGCTGAGCATCAACAAGGTTCGCCTTACCGGTGCGGACGTGTTCATGAAGAGGATGCTGGATCTTCTGGTCTCGACGGTCGTGTTGTTGGTCTCCTGGCCTTTTATGGTGGCGATTGCCCTGGCCATCAAGTTTGATTCACCGGGGCCCGTCTTCTATCGGCGGCGGGTGGTGGGCGTGGGGGGCAAATCCTTTGACGCGCTGAAGTTCCGCACCATGTACGTTGACGCCGAGGAGCGCCTGGCTCGAGATCCGGACTTGCGCCATCGGTTTGAGGAGAACTACAAGCTCAAGGACGACCCCCGCGTCACCCGGGTGGGCCGGTTCCTGCGTCGCACCAGCCTCGACGAACTGCCACAACTTTTCAACGTCCTGTGGGGGCAGATGAGCCTGGTCGGGCCTCGTATGATCACTTCGGAGGAGCGGGCGCGCTACGGCAAATGGCGTATGAATCTCTCCACCGTCAAGCCGGGCATCACCGGGCTGTGGCAGGTGAGTGGACGCAGTGACCTGAGCTACCGGGAGCGGGTGATGCTCGACATGCACTACATCCGAAACTATAGCATCTGGCTCGATCTGCACCTGCTGTGGCGGACCATCCCGGCCGTGCTCAAGGGACATGGGGCCTATTGATGAAGGGGATGATCCTGGCTGCCGGTGAGGGACGGCGCCTGCGGCCTCTTACCGACACGCTACCCAAGCCTATGTTGCCGGTGGCCGGCCGCCCGTTGCTGGAACACATCATCACCCACCTGCGCGATTGCGGGGTGACGGACCTGGCCATCAATCTGCATCACCTGCCGGGGACCGTGATGGACTATTTTGGTGACGGTCGTCGCTGGGGGGTCAGCCTGCGCTACTCGGTGGAAGAGCGGCTGTTGGGCTCGGCGGGCGGCGTGAAACGGCTGGAGTCGTTCTTCGACGACACCTTCGTCGTATACTACGGCGACGTGTTTACCCAGGCCGACCTGCGTCCGATGATCGCGCTGCACCGGCGTTCCGGCGTTCTGGCGACGATGGGACTCTATCGCGTGCCCGACCCGTGGAATCGCGGCATTGTCCAATTGGATGCTTCGCAGACCATCCTTCGCTTCGTGGAAAAGCCCCCGCGTGACCAAGTCTTCTCTAACCTG
>JAJRXB010000315.1 GCA_024276515.1 Chloroflexota bacterium | reverse complement strand
AGGTACCCCGTTCGGGGCACAGGTACCCCGTTCGGGGCACAGGTACCCCGTTCGGGGCACAGGTACCCCGTTCGGGGCACGGGTCGTCGCTGCGCTCCTCGCAATGACAGGTTTGGCGGTAATGTGACATTGTCAAAATAGTTACGGCGAATCGATGACTCGACGGTGTGAAACTTCTCACCGGGTGATGCGTATTGCATTGTAGGTTCCGCAGTTATGAGAAACCGACGTGCAGAGCGAGGAGACTTATGAGCATTTTAGGAAACCTTATCTGGCTGATCTTTGGCGGCTTGCTGGCCGGGCTGGGCTACATTATCGGTGGGCTGCTACTCTGCCTGACCATCGTTGGTATCCCCTTTGGCCTCCAGTCCATCAAGCTGGGCATTGCTACCTTTGCTCCCTTTGGCAAAGAGGTGGTGGAAGGGGAGCACGCAAATAGCACTTTACGGGTGCTTTTCAACCTCATCTGGCTGCTGCTGTTTGGCTGGGAGATCGCCGTGGCCCACCTGATCTCGGCCCTGGTACTGGCTATCACCATCATCGGCATCCCCTTTGCCAGGCAACACATCAAGCTGATCCCCCTGGCCCTCTTCCCCTTTGGCCGAGATTTGCGCTGAGGGCGCCTCTCGGTAGTCTCCCCGTTAAGCGTTGATGATGTTTGGGAGCGCGAGGGCTTGCCCCTTCCCTCCCCCCAACCCCCTCCCTCTCTCAATTTTGGGAGAGGGAGGGGGTGCAGGCGGGGGTGGGTGAGGGCTTTGCCTCCTCTCGCCGCCAACGCGCAAGAGAGGGACTACCCGTCTCTCCACTTCGGACGCAAACGAAACTCCCCGTGCAACTGCTCAGGCTACAGTTGAATGGATAATCACCAGCAGGGTTATCTTGCCAATTGCTCTATCCTCTGGTACAATCATTATATCAAGTTAACCCTGGGATCTGCGTGCCGATTGTACTCTAGCAGCGCTTACGCAGTGACCATTCGCCAGACTTCGGGAGTCTGCGAGTTACTACTCAGGTAACGAAACCCTTGCGAAGGTTTTGTGGTGGATTTCAAGCCGAAAACGCCTTTGCCCACCGGAAGTTGCTCCATACATCGAAGCGGTTGGCAACCTTCGCAAGGGTGGCTGAGCAGTAAGGGATTTTACCCGGCAAAAGCGATTCGAGAGACTCCCGAAGTCTCAAGTGCGTAAGTCCTGTCAAAAGGGATATTTGCCTTGGAGCGGTTGGACCTGAACATAAGTCAAACAACGCAGGTTGTGCGGACACGTTCCATCGGAGTGCCTATCGTCCGGGCTGGTATCGTATTTATTTTCTTTGCCGGCAGTCTGTTGGTGGCGTTGCTCTTGAGTCTGGTCGTTTACCAATTGGTTTTCTTGAATCGGGTCTACATTGGCGTCCACACAATGGGAGTTGACCTGGGCGGCATGACGCGAGAGCAGGCAGAGGTCGCCGTAGCTGTCCGGGCCGACGATTACCTTGCTTTCCCCGTCACTCTGCGCTACGGTGACGAGTCGTGGACGCTCACCGCCCGCCAGGCCGGCGCGACGCTGGACGTGGCAGAAACAGTAGACCAGGCCTTCGCTGTGGGTCGCTACCGCCATTTGCTGGGGAACCTGGGGGCACAGTGGCAGGCGGCGTGGCAGGGAGTACAGATTGAGCCTGTGATTCACTACGACACAGGTCCGGCCAACATGTTGCTGGTGCAAATTGCGCAATCGGTAAACCGACCGGCCCGCGACGCGCAATTGCTGATCCGCGCCGACCTTACCGTTGAGGTGGTGCCTGCCCAGGTGGGGCTGACCGTCGACGTTGACGCCACCCGCGAAGCCCTGCATCGTCAGGCGCTCTCAGGCGGCACCGCGCCGGTTGAGCTGGTGGTGCGCGAAACGCCTCCGGCCATCATCGACGCAGAAGAGGCGCGGCAGTTGGCCGAGGCGTTTCTCAGCGGGCCCTTCACCCTGAGCTTCCACGCTGGCGACGACGTCCGCGAGTGGAAGCTGACCCCGGCCCAACTGGCCGACATGGTCCTTGTCACCGAGGAAGTCCGACCCGACGGCGTGGGTCGGGTGTGGCTGGCTCCCGACCTGGACAAGTGGTCGGCCTACCTCAACGAACTGGCGGCCCAGATTGATCGCCCCCCGCGTGACGCTCGCTTTGAGATTGACCCGTCTACCGGGCGTTTGACCGTTTTGCAGCCCAGCCAGAGCGGATGGACCCTGGACATTCCCCAGGCCCTGGCCATGATCGCCGCCCTCCCCTCCCAGCCTACCAACCACCTCGAGTTGCCTGTCGTCGTCACCCCCCCGGCCGTGCCGATGGAAGAAGCCTACAACATGGGCTTCACCGACGTGGTTGCCGAGGCTACCACCTATTTCAAAGGCTCCTCAGAAGCTCGCGTGCGCAACATTCGCGTCGCTGCCAGCAAATTCCACGGGGTGGTGGTGCCTCCCGGTGCGGTCTTCTCCTTCAATCACTACCTGGGGCCGGTCACCGCTGAGGCCGGCTTTGAAGAATCGCTCATCATCTGGGGCGACCGAACGGCGGTGGGCATCGGCGGTGGGGTGTGTCAGGTCTCTACCACCGCTTTTCGCGCTGCCTTCTTCGGCGGCTTCGAGATCGTTGAACGCTGGGCGCATGGCTATCGAGTCAGTTGGTACGAAACGAACAGCGGCCCTGGCCTGGACGCTACCATCTACACACCGGACGTGGATTTTAAGTTTCGCAACGATACCGATACCTACCTTTTGATTCAAACTGACACCGACCCGGTGGCCGGCACGCTCACTTTTCGTTTCTACGGGACTCCTACCGGCCGGGTGGTGACGATGGAAGGGCCGTTTGAAGAAAACGTTGTCCCGCACGGTCCGGCCGTCTACCAGGAAGACCCAACTCTGCCCAAAGGGACGACCAAACAAATCGACTGGGCGAAAGATGGGGTTGACGTCACGGTGCACCGGACCGTCACCGAGGGAGACGTGGTCATCCATCGAGATACCTTTTTCAGCCGTTACAAGCCCTGGCGTGCCGTGTATCTGGTTGGCACAGGGAGCAAGTAGCGGGTGACTACTCAGTCAGGTGCCTGGCACTTTTTACTGTTACTTTGATTAGAGTTGTTCCCTTTTGAGCAACAACCAAGTGACCGGCACTTGAACGTTTGGAGTCGAGGCTTCCCTGGCCTGTCATCCACCTGTGCCGCACCATACCACACCTGTGGTGTGGCACAGGTGCAGGTGCAGGCAGGACGGGCCGCCGGTTTTTTGCGTCGGATTACCGGCTCCCCAAAGGGGCCCCTGTGGGGAAAGCCTCGACTCCAGACGGGTGAATTGCAACTTCCTGGTGTTCGAAGTCTTGTTGACACTACATTTTTTGCCATATTCAGGAACAACTCTGTTAACCCGTTGCTCCGTTGAGAGGAAACCGATATGTCGGGTGAAACCGTATTGGTCGCCGACGACCGGATAGACAACATAGATTTTCTCCGTCAATACGTGCTGGAGCCCAATGGCTACAAGGTGAAGGTAGCCACCGACGGAAGCCAGGCGTTGCGCATTGCGTTGAAAGAGGACGTAGACCTGGTCATCAGCGACCTGGTGATGCCTAATATGAACGGCCTGGAATTGATGGAGATGCTGCACAAGGCCGGCAAGACGATCCCGACCATCCTGATGACCTTCCACGGATCGGAGGAGACGGCGGTCAATGCCTTCCGGCTGGGCGCGCGCGATTACATCATCAAGCCCTTCACCGTGGAAGAGATGGTTGAAGCGATTGACCGGGCGCTGGCCGAGGCTCGTCTTCGCCGTGAGCGCGATGAATTGACCCGCCATTTGCTCCAGGTCAATCGTCAGCTTGAGCAGCACGTCAAAGAGTTGCGCATTCTCTATGGATTGGGACGCTCGGTCACGTCGCTGCTCGACCTGGAACTGGTGCTCAACCGGGTGGTTGAGGCGGCTGTGTACCTCACCGGTGCCGAAGAGGGCTCGTTGATGTTGATTGACGAGGAAAGCGGCGATCTGTATATGCGGGCCGCCCGAGGGATGGGCGAAAAACACGCGCGAGGGTTCCGGGTGCGCGTGGAAGACAGTATTGCCGGTCGCGTATTGCGTACCGGCGAACCGATTATGCTGGGCGGCAAGCGACCAGACAACATCTACAAAGTTAAGACCGACTATTTCGTGAAATCGCTGCTGAACGTGCCGCTGAAAGTGGGGGACGAAGTTATCGGGGTGCTGGCGGTGAATAACCGGGATACCGCGCGCCCCTTCAGTCCGCGCCACCTGCGTATGCTCACGGCGCTGTCCGACTACGCCAGCATCGCCATTTACAACGCCCGGCTTTACCAGGACCTGGCAGCGTCTCGAGATCAAATTGAGAAATGGAGCCAGGACCTGGAAGCCAAGATCAACGAGCGCACGGCAGCGCTCAAAGAAGCCCAGGCGCAACTTCATCGCTCGGAGAAGCTGGCAGCGCTGGGACACATGGCGGCCGGCGTGGTGCACGAAATGAGTGCTCCCATCAGCACCATCCTGGGCCACACTCGTCTGCTGGGAAGCAAGCTGGCCGGCGACGACCCGGTGCGGACGTCGTTGGAAGCCATCGAGCGCGAGGCGCTCCGTTGCCAGCGCACGATGCGCAGTCTGCTCGCCTTCGCCGACCGAACAGCGCCTCAGCCTCAGCCCGTTGACGTGAATGAGCTGCTGGAGATTGCCTGGCGCAGAACGGAGAATGAGTTGGCGCTTCAGTCCGTCGAGATCGTGCGTGGCTTCGACCCGTATCTGCCGTTGGTCCGGGGAGACCGCACACAATTGGAGCAGGCGCTCTATCAATTGATTCGCAACGCCTGCGAGTCGATGCCTTTTGGCGGGACGTTGCGTCTGATTACGCGATCGGTCGGGCAAGAAGTCCAGATCATTGTGACCGATACCGGGCCTGGCCTGTCGTCAGAGCAACTGCGTCACGTTTTTGATCCCTTCTATTCGACCGGCGAGCAGGGGCAGAGGACCGGGATGGGGCTCTCCATCGCCTATGGCGTGGTGGAGCGACACGGGGGGACGATTGAGGTGGAAAGTCAGCCCGGCGAAGGCACGATGTTCACCGTCCACCTGCCCCTGGAATCAGACGGGTCTCAGTAGTATGGAAAGACCTATCATCGGCCACGAGTGGGCCGTGGACCTTTTGCTGAAGGGGCTGACGATTGGGCGGGTGTCGCATGCCACCCTCATCGTCGGCCCGCCGAACATCGGCAAGGCAACCATCGCACGTGTGTTCGCCCAGGCGCTCAATTGCACCGGCGAGGCTCCCGTGCCGTGCGGCGAATGCGTCTCCTGCCGCAAAGTGATCAGCGGCAACCACCCCGACGTGCGGGTTTTAGACGCGCCCGGTCAGTCGCTTAAGATCGATGAGGTGCGCGGTTTGCAGCGGGAGTTATCCCTCTCGCCGCACGAGAGTCGTTGGCGCGTGGTGGTGTTGTGTGAGTTTGAGCGGGCTACGGCTGAAGCGGCCAACGCTCTGCTCAAAACCCTGGAAGAGCCTCCCGCCCAGGTGGTGTTGATCCTCACTGCCACCGAGGCCGACGTGCTTTTGCCCACCATCGTCTCTCGTTGCCAGGTGCTCTCGTTGCGTCCATTGCCGGTGACGCTGGTCAAAGAGGCGTTGGTCTCGCGTTGGGGTGCAGACCCGGTGCAGGCGGAGTTGCTGGCTCGCCTTTCGGGTGGCCGGCTGGGCTGGGCGGTGCGCGCTTTGGAAGACGAGGAGTTGTTGGCCCGCCGCGATGAGCACCTGGGCGACCTGGCCTCGCTTATGAGCAAAGGGCGGGTTGATCGCCTGGCTTACGCAGCCGGTCTCAGTCGTGATCCGGAGTCGGCGAAAGGGGCTTTGGCTTTGTGGCTGGGATGGTGGCGCGACGTGTTGCTCCTGGCTTCTGGCAGCCGTGTCCCCGTAACCAACGTGGATCAGGGGGCCATGCTGCATCAGCAAGCCGAGCAGGTCACCTTGCGCCAGGCGCAACGGATGGTGGCGCAGTTGCAATCTACCATCAGGAACCTCGATCAGAACGTAAACCTGCGTTTGGCATTAGAAGTGTTGTTGTTGAGCTTACCTTCGGTTGACGGTAATATTGGGAGATAAGTGCAGATGCCTGAAGTGGTTGGGATTCGGTTTAAACCTGTTACCAAAGTGTATTACTTTGCTCCGGGGGAATTTCGAGATTTAGCGGAGAACGATCCGGTTGTTGTGGAGACGGCGCGGGGTCAGGAATTAGGATGGGTGGCGATCCCCCTCAAGGAAGTATCCAATCAGGAGATCAAGGGCAAGCTAAAAACCATCCTGCGGCGCGCGACCCCGGTTGATCTGGCGATGATGGTCGAGTTTCGGCAGCGAGAGATGCAGGCGTTGGAGAAATGCCGGGAGAAAGTGGCCGAACTGGGCCTGCCGATGAAGGTGGTGCGGGCTGAATATAGTTTCAATGGCCGACGGCTTCTGTTCGCCTTCACCTCAGAACAGCGCGTCGACTTTCGGGAGTTGGTGCGAACACTGGCCCGGTCGTTTAAGACCCGCATCGAGATGAAGCAAATCGGCGCCCGCGACGAGGCCAAGCTCATCGGAGGCTATGGTCGCTGTGGACGAGAGTTGTGCTGCACCTCCTGGCTGACCGAATTTCACCCCGTCTCTATCAAGATGGCCAAGCAACAGGATTTGCCGTTGGCTCCTTCAGAGATCTCTGGCCCGTGCGGTCGGCTGTTGTGTTGCCTGGCTTACGAAAACGATCAGTACGCTGCAATCAAACGGGTTTTGCCCAGAATCGGCACTCAGGTGGTTACGCCGCACGGCAAAGGGGTGATCATCGGTTTGAACGTCCTCACCGAGTCGGCGGTGGTGGAGTTGCAAAGCGAACTGACCGTTGAAGTGAAAGCCGACGAGGTGGAAGCGATCTCTCAGGGTAAAAGACAGAGCAAGCCGCCGGGCAGGGGGCAGAAGAAAAGCCGTCGGTGAAAACCTTAAGCCTTGCGAAGGTTTCTGGGGCCGATTCTTGCCCAGGCA
The DNA here is from genome assembly GCA_024276515.1 of Chloroflexota bacterium. GTDB lineage: Bacteria > Chloroflexota > Anaerolineae > 4572-78 > NAK82 > JAJRXB01. The sequence continues at coordinate 2,119 of JAJRXB010000315.1, read as the reverse complement.
GCCGCATCATTGGCCATCGTCGGCAACCTTCGCAAGGCTTACAACACACAAAAGGCAATTGCCGGGGAGGGTGCTAGTACTCTGTCAACGGTGATTTGACAGGTAACGGGGCTTTTCAAAGAATTAACCCAGGTGACAGTCACCTTCGATCTTTTGGCGAGAGAAAGGCACTTGACAACCATTTCTTACCGTTTTTGCCAACGTGTCATACCGAACAAGGTGACTGTCACCTTGCTCGCGCTAGAACGTTGAAAAGCCCTGGATAGGTAAGGACAAGCGCTATGGGTGCGAAAACTGCTTGTCAATTTAGCCTTAACAGAGCACTAGCGGGGCTCCACCACTATTCTCAGTGCCGTCCGCTCCTGCCCTTCGATGTCCACTTCGGTAAACGAAGGGATGCAAATGATGTCGAAGCCGTCCAGGGCCAGGTATCCTCTGGCGATGGCAACTGCTTTGGTCGCCTGATTCACGGCCCCGGCGCCAATGGCTTGCACTTCGGCGCGCCCGCTTTCACGAATCACACCAGCGATAGCTCCTGCCACCGCTGTCGAGCGAGACCTGGCTGATACCTTGATGATGTCCATGGCCGTTGCCTCCTTATTGATTGAGCAGTGTTCATGTTGAGATAGTGATCAGCGTCTGTGCGTCCTTGCACCGACCATGCGCCCTGCGCGACCAGGCCTGCGACGGACTGTTCGTCAGGGATGCCCAGCCCCCTCTCTGAGCGATAGATAGCGCCTCTATTTTACATCAACCCTCGCATTAAATCAAGACCGGTTTTGTCTAAATTTAGGGCTTGCCCGCTGAAAATGAGAAAGCTCTGCATCCCTCCCTGGCAGGGAGGGGCCGGGGGAGGGTGGAATCTCGCCCGGAGAGAGATTCCGTCCTGGATGCGGGGTGTTTCTCCGGCGTCCCCGCCACCCCCACCCCAACCCTCCCCCTACGAGGTGGAGGGGGTGAACGCTTACCCGAAGTCTTAAGTGGGCGCATAGGGGGAGAGAGGGCGGGGAAAAGGATGACATCGCTTCCCTTGAGGCGTTCATCGTCGCCTCGCAGCGGGCGCAGTTGTGATTGCTATTCGCCGGTCGCCGTGGGCAGTGCTTTCGGGGGATGGCCTTCCAGGGCAGCGGCCAGCGCCTCGCGGTCGTCCCAGGGATACTCTGTCTCGCCGAAGCACATGCTCTGCTCGTGCCCTTTGCCGCAGGCGATGACCACGTCGCCCGGCCGGGCCAATTCCACGGCGCGGGCCAGGGCCGCTCCCCGGTCGGGCACGCGCTCAAAAGTTCTCCCCTCGACGCCGCCTCCCCGGCGGCATCCCTCGGCGATGGCCTCGATGATGGCGTCCAGGTCCTCGGTGCGGGGGTCCTCGGCGGTGAGGATGGTGTAGTCGGCCAGTTCGGCGGCGACGCGGCCCATCATCGGGCGCTTTTCCACGTCGCGCAGACCGGCGCAGCCGAAGACGGTGATGACCCGTCCCCCCGCCGCCAGTCTCCGGGCTGTCTCCAGCGCGCGGCGCAGCGAATGGGGCGTGTGGGCAAAATCCACGATGGCGGTGAAGGGCTGTCCCCGGTCCACCCGCTCCATCCGGCCCGGAATGCCCTCCACCGCTGCCACCCCCTTTTGAATGGCCTCTGGTTCAATTCCCAACGCCAGCGTCGCTGCCGTCGCTGCCAGGACGTTGAAGACGTTGAAGGTGCCGATCAGCCTGGTCTCCAGAGGGAATTGGCCGTAGGGCGAATGGACCTCAAAACGGACCTGCGCTGGCGTCTGCACCAAGTTGCGGGCGATTACGTCTCCCGGTTGCGTCAGGTTGTAGGACAATTGCACGTCGGCCGGGTAGGGCCGCAGGTGATCAAAGGAACTGTCGCCCCGGTTCAAAATGGCGATCTTGGGCACGCCTGGCTTGCGGTACCCGGTCATCAACCCCTGGAACAGCCTGGCTTTGGCCGCGCGGTAGGCGTCCAGGGAACCGTGGAAATCGAGGTGCTCGTGGGTGACGTTGGTGATCACAGCCACGTCGAAGTCGCAGGCGGTCACGCGGTGCTGGGCCAGGCCGTGCGAGGTGACCTCCAGCACGCACATCTCCGTCCCGGCGGCGACCATCTGGGCCAGCAGACTT
>JAJRXB010000314.1 GCA_024276515.1 Chloroflexota bacterium | reverse complement strand
GCGCCGGTGCCCTATCTGACCCGGCTGGGTACGATGCGGGTGCCGGGTATCTCTGACTCAAAAAGAGGCCGTGTCCTGGAGCTTACCCCTCCCGTCGCAATCACGCCGCGTTGTGAACAGGGCTGACCTTGCACACCCACATGGCCGAGACACATATCTTGGAGGTTACCCTATTCCGATGTTGCTGCCGTTAGGCCCGCTCAGGAGGGTGACGATGCCTCATACGGACAAGAAGACGCTGTATCGTGCCCGCAAGTTAGACATTCAGCGCACGCTGACCACCCCGGCGTTGCTCCCTATCATCGGGGGACGCAATGTCCTCGTCAAGGCAGCCGGGGCAGCCAAGGCCCAGGCCGTCCAGGGCGTGCAATCGCTGGTCCTGCGCCTGCTGACCACCGTCCCGCCGGGCAAACTGCGTCTGCTCCTCGTTGATCCCGTAGGCCTGGGGCAGAACGTAGCCGGCTTCATGCACCTGGCCGATTACATGGAAGACCTGGTGGGCGGCAAGGCCTGGACGGAACCCAACCACATCGAACAGCAATTGGCCGACCTCTCCGCGCACATGGAGATGGTGATCCAGAAATACCTGCGCAATCGCTACGCCACGATGGAGGACTACAACGTCGAAGCCGGCGAGGTGGCCGAGCCCTATCGTTTGTTGGTGGTGATGAACTTCCCGGTGAACTTCAACGACACCGCCGCCCGCCGGCTGGTCAGCATCGCTACCAACGGCCCCCGCTGCGGCGTGTATGTGTTGGCCACGGTGGACACCGAACAGCCGCTGCCACACGGTTTCAACCTGGCCGACCTGGAGCGCACGGCCACGGTCATCGCCTGGCACAACGGACATTTTGTTTGGCAAGACGAGGACTTCCGAGACGCAACCCTGGAACTGGACTCACCACCGCCGATGGAACAGTTCGAGCGCATCGTCAAAGCGGTGGGGGCGGCGGCCGTAGAAGCCAGCGTAGTCGAGGTGCCCTTCGAGAAGGTTGTCCCACCCCCGGAGGACTGGTGGCAAGCCGACACCCGCAAGGGAATCAAGGCTCCCATCGGCCGGGTGGGGGCACGGGGCATCCAATACTTCGATGTGGGACAGGGAACAGCTCAACACGCCCTGGTAGCCGGGCGCACCGGTTCCGGCAAGAGCAATTTTATGCACGTGCTCATCAACAGCCTGGCCATCACTTATCCTCCCGAGGAGCTACAGCTCTACCTGGTGGATTTCAAGAAAGGCGTGGAGTTCAAGCCCTACGCAGTCTCACAACTGCCCCACGCCCGGGTGGTAGCCATTGAGAGCGAGCGGGAGTTCGGCTTGAGCGTGCTGGAAGGGCTGGATGCAGAATTGCAGCGCCGCGGGGAGGCCTTCCGCAAGGCCGGATGCAACGACCTGGAGGAGTATCGCCGGAAAACGGGCGAATGTCTGCCCCGCATCCTGCTCCTTGTGGATGAGTTCCAGGAGTTCTTCACCCGTGACGATCGACTGGCAAGCGACGCCAGCCTGATCCTGGACCGCCTAGCCCGCCAAGGCCGCGCTTTTGGCATCCACGTCTTGCTGGGCTCCCAGAGTCTGGCCGGTGCCTATACATTAGCCCGCAGCACGATGGACCAGATGGCGGTGCGTATTGCCCTGCAGTGCAGCGACGCCGACTCACGGCTGATCTTGGCTGACGACAACCCCGCCGCCCGACTGCTTTCCCGTCCCGGCGAGGCCATTCATAACGCGGCCAGCGGGTTGGTGGAGGGCAACACGCTGTTTCAGATCGCCTGGCTGCCGGACGATAAGCTGGAAGAGTATCCGCGGCTCATCCGCGAGATGGCGAAACACCGTGGTTATATATCCCGCCCATCCATCGTGTTCGAGGGGCATGAGCCGGCGCGGCTGGAGGACAACCAGGCCCTGCAGGACTTGCTGGCCGCGGACGATTGGCCCGAGCCAACCCGTAATGTCTTGGCTTGGTTGGGGGAACCGGTGGCTATCAAGCCGCCTACGGTCGCCCGCTTTCGTCGCCAAGCAGGGAGTAATCTGCTCGTCGTGGGGCGTGACGAGAGTTTGGCCGTCGGGATCATCACTGCCGCGATGCTCAGCCTGGCAGCCCAGCATCGTCCCGAGGCGGTCCGCTTCGAGGTGATAGACCTGACGACTTACGATGCGTCCTGGGCCGAGGTGCCCGAGACCCTGGCTGATGTCCTACCGCACCCCATCCAGGTATTGGGCCGTCGGGATGTGGCCGGCACCATCGGCGAGATCAACACGCTGGTGAACAAACGATTGGAGAGTGAACGAACCGAAGGACCAGCGATCTATCTTGTCATCCTCGGATTGCACCGGGCCCGTGCTCTGCGGCAGGAGGAAGGGGCTTTCTTCCCCTCATGGGGTGATCAAGAGGAAACACCCCCCAATCCGGCTCAGCAGTTTGCGACTATCTTGCAGGAAGGGCCGGAGGTAGATATCCACGTGTTGGCCTGGTGCGACACCTACGCTAGCCTGAGCCGCGCTCTGGACCGCCGGACCATAGGCGAGTTCGGCATGCGAGTGGCGCTCCCGATGAGTGCCGAGGACTCCAGCAACCTGCTGGATGATTCAGCAGCGGCCAAATTGGACCGGCCTAACCGGGCCATCTTCTACGATGAGGAGCAGGTCGGTGTATTGGAGAAGTTCCGCCCCTACCGGGTACCTGGGATGAGCTGGCTGGCCGAGGTGGGAAGAATGCTGCGCGAACGGTAGAGGCGGACGGAGTATGGTGGGGGAAGTGGACTATGGGTGAACCTGAACCATTGGCTCGTCAGCGCCAGGCGTTGCGCGCCTTTCGCCAAACGGTGGCTGGGGCGACTCAGCAGGGGAAGAAAGTCACCAAACGAGCGGAGGCCGCTGCGGTCAATGCGAGAGACGATGCCGAGACCCAGACGAGCCAGGCCAAGGGCTGGTTGGAAGCGGCCGGGGAAGCTTTGGGTGCAGGCCGCCGGGCCCTGGAACAGGTGGGCTTGGCCTACCTGTTGGAGGACGTGTATACGCCGGATCTGCCACCAGGAGGAGATGCCGCGGCCAGTCTGGAGCGCAGTGCGACTACGAGCCTCAGTGCTGCAAACAGCGTCAAACAGAGTGTGCAGGCGCTCCGACAGTGGCGGGAAGCCCGGGCGAGACGAAGAAGGCTGATATTCAGCGTTGCTGCAGTGGCTGTAATTGCTATGCTCATAATTCTCGTGGCCGCCATTCTGCTACCAATACGCTATGGGTATGCGCTGTTGAAGAAAGAGAATTTCCGCCGAGCGGCTGTCGAAGCGATCGAGGTGGGAGAGTGGGCCTCGGCTGCCGACATCATCTATCAACTCGACCAGTTCGCGTTCAACTACCGGGATGTGCCCGATCTGATCGCTGAACATCCTGAATTGCGCCAGGCACTGGCCGTGTGCTACGGCGAACGCTGGCAGGCGGGCGAACAGTTAGCCTACCGTATGCTGAAAGGGCACACGGACAGTGTGAACAGCGTGGCTTTCAGCCCCGACAGGACAATGCTGGCCTCGGGCTCCGATGACACGACTGTGAGGCTATGGCGAGTCGCCGACGGGAAACTCCTGCGCATGCTTACAGGGCATACGGAAAGGGTGACGAGCGTGGCTTTCTCCCCTGATGGGAGTCTGTTGGCCTCGGGGTCGGATGACGACACCGTGCGGTTATGGAGAGTAGACGATGGAAAGCTCGTGCGCACTCTGGAAGGGCACGCAGCCGATGTGAACAGCGTGGCCTTTGCTCCCGATGGGGCGACTCTGGCTTCGGGGGCAGATGACAACACCGTGCGGCTGTGGCGGGTCACTGATGGAAAGCTCGTGCGTACTCTGGAGGGGCACACGGACTGGGTACAGAGCGTGGCTTTCTCTCCCGACGGGGCGACTCTGGCTTCGGGGTCGGATGACAAAACCGTGCGGCTGTGGCGGATCGCGGATGGTGCGCTCGTACGCGCGTTGAGGGGGCATGCGCTCCGGGTGTGGAGCGTGGCCTTCTCGCCTGAAGGCACCCTGTTGGCCTCGGCGTCGGATGACAACACCGTGCGGCTCTGGCGGGTGAGCGACGGCACACTCGCGCGCACGCTGAAACACACCAGCCAGGTGCACAGCTTTGCCTTCAGCGCGGACGGACGGCTGTTGGCCTCGGAGTCGGAAGACAATACGCTGTGGCTGTGGGGGATTGCTGACCGGTCGTGGCTGTCAAAGTTCGGCGGGGATATGAAAGGCGCGAGGAGTATGGCTTTTAGCCCCGATGGAAGCCTGCTGGCCCTGGGCTCAGAGGATAACAATGTGTGGCTATGGCAAGTGGCGGATTCTGAGAGTTCGGCATCGCAGGCTGCGTATCGCTCCACGAGGGTGGAAGTAGAGCCCACACCCACACTCACGCCCACACCGCGACGTCCGGCGACCACGCCACCGACCTCTAAGCCCACACCCCGTTCCCCAACACCCCGAGGGCCCACGCCACCACCTACCCGACGCAGGTCCACTCCCACTCCCACACCTCCCTCTGGCATAGTGACGGCGGGCACGCTCAACGTGCGCAAGGGACCAGGGACGGTCTATTCCATCGTGACCAAGCTGTCCAGAGGAGACCGCGTCGTCCTCATTGGGCGGGCCAATGATTGGTGGAAGGTGCGGACCGCTGGTGGTCACGTTGGCTGGGTCTCCAGCGACTACATACGTGCCACCGGCTCCACGAAGCGCGTCCCCGTTCTCATCCCACCACCTACCCCCCCAGCGACGCCAACTCCCCGGCAGGGCATTGTCAGCAATGTGCGCGACTTCAGCGGCTCTCAAGGCGCGAACAACTGGGAGTATTTGATGGAGGAGGCAGGGCGCAATTCTGGTTGGTTCCGCGACATGCCTGTCTTCGACGGGCGATGTTGGCGCACCGGTACGTCGGAAAAGGATGTGCGCATCTGCCAGGAAGGAGAGGTGCATCCGGGCATCACGACACGTATTGGTTATCAGTGGCGCAGTACCGTCAGTCGCCGTGTCACGATCCAGGTGCACGCCCACAAAGTGGACACCCGTTGCGGTGATGGCGTATGGGTCGGGACGTACAAAGTGGCCGAGCCGTCGCCGCCCCAAAAGCTCGGCGATTTTGCGATCCAGGGGTGG
>JAJRXB010000313.1 GCA_024276515.1 Chloroflexota bacterium | reverse complement strand
TGAAGAATACCAGGAGCAAGGCGAATGAGTGCTACTCCGTTCAAAGCTGGCGGCGCGTTGACCGACGAGCACGCTGCCATCTACATCGAGCGCCAGGCTGACCGTGATGCGCTGACCCACCTGCGCGCGATGGATTACCTGCTGCTCATCGAGCCGCGCCAGCAGGGCAAGACCAGCCTGATCAACCACCTGATGGGCCATCCTGCTTTGAGCGACGTGGCTTTCGCCTACGTGGACGTGACCACGCCCGACCGTTCGGCCGAAGCGACCTGGTACCAGACGCTTTGCCCACGCATCTTGCGTCAACTACGCGGTTTCATCCTCCGTGAGCAGTGGCCAGCAATTCCTCAAAACTATGCCGGTTGGCGCAAATTCTTATGCGAGGTGGCAATGTTCGCTACCGATGCCCACCGGCGCGTGGTCATTGCTCTGGACGAGATCGGTGCCGTGGTCTTCCCCGGCGCGACTGAGTTCTTCAGCGTCCTGCGTGACGTGTACAACTCCCGCCAGGCCGAGATCGAGTTGAGGCAGTTGACCTTTCTGCTGGCAGGCGCCTTCCATCCGCGCGACCTGATCGAAGACGACAAAATCTCACCCTTCAACATTGCCCAGCGCGTGCGCTTGGCCGACTTTGCGCTGGCGCAGGTGCGCGAACTGGTCGGCAAAGGAGATTGGTCTGGGGAGCAGGCTGCCGTCCTGGCCGAACGCATCCACCACTGGACAGACGGCCAGCCCTACCTCACCCAGTGGCTCTGCTCTTGCCTGGGGCCAAATGCCGCGCCTGCCGACGTGGATGCCAGCGTTGATCGGCTGCGCCGCGAGGACGAGAACCACCTGCCGCCCCTGTTGGAGCGGCTCAACAGCGATCAAAAGCAGCGTGCGTACGTTGGGCGGATACTGACGGGCGAACGCATCAAATTCTACCCACGAGAGAATCGGCGACAAGCGCAGTTGGAATTGCTGGGCGTGGTCAAGGAAGGGTCAGACGGGTTCTGCGTGGTACGCAATCGCATCTACGAACGAGTGTTAGCGGGAATGTCAGGAGGGAAAAGCGACTCGCCGACACCAGAGCCCACGTTACACCCAGGACCCAGCGATGCCCTCACCCGCCGCACCCTGGCCCTCTTTCTCGGCGCCGATCTGCCCCGCGCCGTCACCAGCCTGCCCTCGCGCACCGACCTGGCCCGCGAACTGGCCCGTCGCAAAGGGTTGGTGGGGCAAGATGGCATCTTGCCCTACTCCCTGGCCGAGGTGGCCCAGCGGGTCAGCCAGGCCGGCAACCGCTGGGAGTTCACCGCCTTTATCCGTGATGCTCTCGACATCGCCGGCAAGTCACCGCAGCCTTTCCACTGGCGGGTCGTTGAACTGGTCAAAACGCACCAGATCGAGACAATCATCACCACCGCCTACGACGACCTGCTGGAGTTGGCCTTCCGGGAAGCAGGTGTCGGTATCAACCGTGTGGTGTGTGGCAGCGATGTGAATTTCGTCAATCCCGACCGCCCCACGCTCATCAAGCTCTACGGCGACGCCGGGCAGCCGGACACGCTGGTCGTCACCGACCGCGACCACTCCGACCTGTTGCGCGACCGGGACAGAGAGGCCCTGGTGGACGAGGTGCGCTGCGCCTTCCGCCGCAACACGGTGCTCTTCCTCGGCTACAACCTGTCCGACCCCGATTTTCGCTTCCTGTTCGACCACATCGCCGAAAGCCGCTTGGCCCGCCTGGCCTACGCCGTGTGGCCCGGCCTGCCAGAGGCCGAGGTGCGAATGTGGCGGGACCGGGGCATCGTCATCCTCGACACCGATCCATTTGGCATATTGGGCATGTTGCCGGGCGCACCGGCTGCTGCCGAGAGCCCAACTGAGCGGGAGACGCCCGTCACCCTACCCGGTTCACGGCCATCCATTGGAGGAAAGGATATGGACTACGAGCGTGGCTTGGCTCAATTGAAAGAATGCCTGGCGCACTGGGCACCGGACGCGCTGGTCGAGTTCGGCACACTGGAGGGGCGGTTCCATAAGAACGAGCGAGCCGAGCGCCTCTTTGGCACCAGCGAGAATACCCGGAATGAACACTCACAGATCATTTACGCATTGAATGAACTGGCTTTGAAGCACTGCGGTGTCAGTTTCAATGAGCTGTGCCTGGGCAAGCCGCCGCCCAAGCCATCAAGTGAAGCCAAAGGCGACGGCGCATCCACTGGCCCAGAGCCAGTCTACGGCACCGGCAACCGTTGGGCCGTGCTGGTCGGCGTCAACGAATACGAAGAAGAAACCAACTACGGCCAGCTGCAAGTCTGTGTCAAAGACGTGCACGCCATCCGCGAGCAGCTCACTG
>JAJRXB010000312.1 GCA_024276515.1 Chloroflexota bacterium | reverse complement strand
TATGATCGAGGCCAAAGAACTTGTCAAAACTTATGGCAGCTTCACCGCGCTCGACAGCGTCAGCTTCCGTGTGCAGAAGGGGGAAGTGTTGGGCTTTCTCGGTCCCAACGGCGCGGGCAAAACCACTACGATGCGTATCCTCACCGCTTATATGCCGCCCACCGATGGCACGGCGACGGTGGCCGGCTACGACGTGTTCGAGGAGAGTCTGGAGGTGCGTCGCCGGGTGGGATACCTGCCGGAGACTGTGCCTCTCTACCCGGAGATGAGCGTGTACGACTACCTGAGCTTCAACGCGGCGCTGCGGGGTGTGCCCAATCGCGCCGACCGGGTGGAGGAGGTGATGGACCGGGTGGCCATTGCCGACCGGGCCGACGACCGCATCGGAAAATTGTCCAAGGGGCTCAAGCAACGGGTGGGTATCGCCCAGGCGTTGGTCCACGACCCGGAGGTGTTGATCCTCGACGAGCCCACCATCGGCCTGGACCCCAAGCAAATCATCGAGGTGCGCGAACTCATCCGCGAGCTGGGGGGTGACCACACCGTCATCCTCAGCACCCACATCCTGGCCGAGGTCAGCCAGGTGTGCAGCCGGGTGCTCATCATCAACAAAGGCCGCATCGTGGCCGAAGACACGCCAGAACGTCTTGCCAATCGCCTCAAGGGGGCCGAGCAGGTGCGCCTGGTCGTGGCCAAACCGGCCAAAGATGCTATAGACGTGCTGAAGAGCATCCCCGGCGTCTCCCACGTCACCTCCCAGGACACCGGCACTTTCGACATCGAGCTGGAACTCGGCAGCGACCGCCGGCCCGACATCGCCGCCGCTGCTGTCAACCGGGGCTGGGAGTTGCTGGAATTGCGTCCGGTTGATGTGACTCTGGAAGACGTGTTCTTGCAATTGACGAGGGAATAAAACTGAGGTTGAGGTTGAGGCTAATACCAATTGCCTGTTGAAAGGCGGTGTTTTCTGCCCGCGCCGGAACAGGGATTCCGGCGCTGCGGGGTGGGCGATTCCCCCTCAGCGATGGAAGGAGATTTCACGGCCTTTCTTCTCACAATTGGTATAAGGCCGGGCTTAACCTTGACCTCAATTTTAGAGCGTGTTTTAAAAGTGCTCGTAGTAACGACTTCAGTCGTTGATCGCTTGCATTATGAAGCCTAAAACGATTGAAGTCGTTACTACCAATGCGCAGATTGCGACTTTCAAAACGCGCTCTTAGCAAAGGATGGAGGACAATGCGTAACACGTGGATCATTGCCATACGCGAGTTGAAATCCTACTTCGTCTCGGCCATTGCATATGCGGTCGGGGCACTCTTTTTGCTGATTGTCGGGTTTTACTTTTACACCGTAACCCGCGCCTCGCAGCAACCCTCGCTGGGGATCTCGTTGGAGAGCATCTTGCGTTTCTTCTTTAGCTTTGTGACCACCGTGCTTCTGTTCACCGGCCCGGTCCTCACCATGCGACTGCTGGCCGAGGAGCAACGCAGCGGCACCCTGGAGTTGCTGATGACCGCGCCCGTCCGTGACTGGCAGGTGGTGGTGGGCAAGTTTCTGGCTGCATTGGCCCTTTTGCTTTTTATGCTGATCCCTACCCTCTCCTATCTTCTCTTGCTGACTCGCTTTGGCAACCCCGACGTAACGGCCGCCCTGTCTGGCTACCTGGGGCTGCTGCTGATGGGAAGTGCGCTGTTGGCCATTGGCACCTTCGCCTCGTCGCTCACGCAAAATCAAATCGTGGCCGCCCTCCTGGGCCTGGTGTTGGTGCTGGGGATGTGGCTCCTCAACCTGGCCGGGAGCTTCTTCACGGGGACGCTGGCCTCGGTGCTGGAGTATCTTAGCCCCTTGTCGCACTTTGACGACTTTACGCGGGGGGTCGTTGACACCACTCACGTCATCTATTACCTGAGCGTGGTGGTTGCCTTCTTGTTCCTGGCTACCCGCGTCCTGGAATCCCGGAGGTGGAATCAATGATGAACTACCCAAAGAGGGCGTTGCAGGTCAAGCGTTTTGCGCCGCTCATCGCCATTCTGGGACTGGTCACGTTGATCGTCGGTGGCCTGATCTACGTGCTCAACCGGACTTTTGACTTGCCGGTGCAGATCATCCTGAGCCTGGGCGTGGTGTTGCTGGCCGTCGCCGCCATTCTGCGCCCTGATGCCATTCAGTCTGCCATCTCGGGTCGGCGGGCCAAATATGGCTCGAACGCCGTCGTGATGACCCTGGCCTTCGTCGGCATCCTGGCCGTGCTCAACTTTTTGGGCCAGGAAAATCACAAGCGCTTTGACCTGACCGAGGACAAAGATTACACGCTTTCGCCCCAGACGATCCAGATCCTGGAGAATCTGAAAGAGCCGGTCCACATCATCGGCTTCTTCGTGCTCGGCGACAGCCGGCAGATGGACGCCAAAGACCTGCTCGACGAGTATCGCTTTTACACCGACAAGCTCACCTACGAATTTGTAGACCCCGACGTGCAACGAGCCTTCGCCAGCCAGTTTGAAAATCCCTATTCGGGGACGCTTTTCTTCACCAGTGGCGACCGGCAGCAGCGAGTGTCTACCATAGACGAGCAGGCCCTGACCAGCGCCCTGCTGAAAGTGACCCAGGACGAACAAAAGGTCGTCTACTTCATCACCGGCCACGGCGAGCGCGACGTGCAGGAGTACGGTGACAGAGGTTTCAGCCAGATCAAGCGCAAACTGGAAAACGACAATTATGAGGTCGCCCCCCTCATCCTGGCCACCATCTCCGACACCATTCCCAGTGATGCCTCGGTGCTGGTGCTGGCCGCACCTCAGGTGGAGTTGCCCCAGAACGAGCGCGACATCCTCATCAACTATCTGCATCACGGTGGGCGCATCGTGGCCCTGACCGACCCCGGCCTGCCCAACCCCATCGGCCCGGGCATCGTCACCTGGGGCATCGACCTGGAGGACGCCTTCGTCTTCGACATCCCCAACGCCTTTCTGGGCGCCGACCCGGCCACGCCCATCATTGCCCGTTACCCCCGGCACCGCATCACCGAGCAACTGGGCAGTCTGGCCACCTTTTACCCGCTGGCGCGTCCCATCCGCCTTCTCGATGACCGCTCACCCACCCTCAACGCCATCGGCTTCGTCCGCACCAGTCGCGATAGCTGGGGCGACACCGGGCTGATGCAATTCTTGCAGACCCGCCAGATCCAGTTCAACCCGGCCGACAACGACATCAGAGGGCCGCTCAACATAGCGGTGGCCGTGGAAGACAGCGTGACCGACTCGCGATTGGTCGTGTTTGGCGACTCTGACTTCATCTCCAACCAGGGGCTCAGCATGATGAGCGGTCAGGTGGGCAACGCCGACATCTTCCTCAACGCGGTGAACTGGGCCGCCGAAGAAGATACCCTTATCTCGGTGCGGAGCACGCCCCCCACCAACCGGCAGCTTTTCCTGACCGGCCCACAGCTTCGCCTGGTCTTCCTGATCACGGTGGTCGGGCTGCCACTGCTGGTGGTGGTGGCAGGAGTCTCCGTCTGGTGGCGCAGGAGGTGAGACGATGAGCCGACGTTATACGCTGATCCTGCTCGTCATCTTGGGCGCGCTGGTGGCCTACACTTACCTCACCGAATTCCGAGGGAGGGAGGAGAAACCGTCAGCGCCTGCCAGCACCCAGCCCGTGGTCTTCGACCTGGCGGGAGAAGAGATCGTGGGCCTGAAAGTCACCACCGACGCCGGGCAGACCACCGAGCTGAAGCGCGGAGACGAGACGTGGGTGATGGTGACGACCCCTTCGGCGGAGTACCCGCAGGGTGAGAAAGTGGACGAGATGCGTGTCGGTTCGCTGGTGCGCCGGCTGGCCAGCCTCAAGGCCAGCCGCGTCATCACCCAGGCCACCGACATCGCCCAATATGGGTTGATCACCGGCACCCTCACCGCCGACATCACCATGAGCAATGGTGAAACGCACAAATTGTTGGTGGGTGAAACCAACCCCTCCGGCGCTACCTACTACGCCCTGGCCGATGGGAACCAGGACTCTGTTTATCTGCTTTTCAGCGGCATCGTGGACGACCTCAAGCGGCTGGTCTCGGAGCCGCCCTACCCACCGACTCCCACCCCCACCACCGAGCCCTCGCCGACCATCGAGGTGCTGCCGCCCGTCACCGTCACGGTGGAGATCACGGGGACCGAAACCATCACCGGTCAATAGCAGAACGCAAACAGTATTTTAAAAGTGCTCGTAGTAACGACTTCAGTCGTCAATTGCCTGCATTATGAGCCCAAAGACGACTAAAGTCGTTACTACCAATGCGTAGATGCAGAACGCAAACAGTAAAGCGGAGCCGGGACGTCTCGGCTCCGCTTTACTGTTGAATATGTTCGGGAAATGGGAGGTCGTAACTTGAAAACTCGTTGTTATTCGAACCAACCTGCGGTTTGAGCTGCGCCGCCGGACCACACCTGGCCGCCGGACCACACCTGGCCGCCAGACCACACCTGTCCGCCAGACCACACCTGGCCGCCGGACCACACCTGTCCGCCAGACCACACCTGGCCGCCGGACCACACCTGACCGCCAGACCACACCTGACCGCCAGACCACACCTGACCGCCAGACCATACCTGCCCGCCGGTCCAGGCTATCCCCCCGGTCCAAGACATTCCGCCGGACCACACCT
>JAJRXB010000311.1 GCA_024276515.1 Chloroflexota bacterium | reverse complement strand
CCGATGTCCAGTGGGACACGATCCGGCTCTTGGTGGTTCACGGCAGCCAGGACCCGTTCGCGCGGGGTCATCTCGGCCATTTGTATTCTCCTTGGCTACATCTCTTGCTTCGGAATGTATCGGCGCAAGGACTCAATCGCCGATCGGGCCGCCGTATCCGGGTCGGGCCAGGGCAAAATCTCCATCGAAACGTACCCTTCGTAGCCTGTTTCGTTTAGAACGTTGACGATCTGTTCGAAATCGAGGTGGGCGCTCCCAGGCCACTTTCGATTGTCGTCGGAAAAATGAACGAACCAGCAGAATTTACCCGCCTCTCGAAAGCTGTCGCAGATGTTGACGTCTTCGATGTTCATGTGGTACACGTCGAGCATCAGCCCGAAGTTGGGGCGATTGACTCTTTTGACCATGGCGATGCCATCCTGGCTGGTGTGGATGTAATTGGCTTGATGCTCGTTGATCGGCTCGAGCACCAGCCGGATTCCGTGCGGCGAGGCGTAGTCGGCCAGTTCCCGAAAGGCTTCTTCCATCCGCTCCAGGGTGCCGGCGGCGTCGTTGGGATAACCCGGCCCCCGCGAGCGACCGATGTTGACCAGCGTGCCCTCCCCAAAGTGGGCAGCGGCAAAATCGACGAACGCCTTCAGACGGGCCATAGCCTGGCGGCAGATTTCCGGATCGGGGCCGACCAGGCCAAGCCCGTCTTCGCCGTAAACGTGGCCTGTGCAGAGACCTGCCAGCTCGAGGTGGTTTTCGTCCAGCCAGCGCCGTATCTTCACGCCGTCCAGTTGGGTGGGGTCTTTCGTCATCAACTCGACGCCGTCGTACCCCAGTTCGGCCACCTTGCCAAAGGCCGTGGCCAGATCGCCCCTGTAAACGGCGAGGGTCTCTTCTTCCAGGTCTGGTGCGCCAATCATGGCAGCGATTTTGAGCACAGCTTTACCCCGTGGTCATCTTTCTCATTCCATAACGCGCCGGATGGCGTTGACGACGTCGTCGGTGTCGGGCCAGACGCCATTTTCAAGACTGTCTGCGAAGGGAATGGGCGAGTTGCGCCCGGTGACGCGCACGACAGGCGCTTGCAAATAATCGAAAGCCTGTTCCATCACCACCATGCCCCACTCCCCGGTCGGCCCGTAGGAGCGGCAGGCTTCGGCCACCAGCACCACTCGCCCGGTCTTCCGCGCCGATCGGCCGATGGTCTCTTCGTCCAGTGGGCTGACCGTGCGCACGTCCACCACTTCCACGCTGATGCCCTCGTCGGCCAACGTCTGAGCCGCCGCCATAGCGTGCCAGACCATATAGCCCAGGGCCACCACGGTGACGTCCTCCCCCTCGCGTTTGATGTCGCACTGGCTCAGGGGCAGGACGTAATCCTCCTCCGGCACCAGGCCACGGAAGGCGTACAGGAACTTGTGCTCCAGGAAGATGACCGGGTTGTCGTCTCGAATGGCGGCCTTCAACAGGCCTTTGGCATCGTAGGGGGTGGAGGGGTGGACCACTTTCAGCCCCGGGATGTGGGCGTACCACACTTCCAGGCTCTGGGAGTGCTGGGCAGCCGTGCTCTTGCCCGCTCCGCCTCCCTGGGGCATGCGGATCACCCAGGGCACTTTGCACTGCCCACCCGTCATCAGGCGCAACTTGGCCGCCTGATTGGCGATCTGGTCCATCGCCAGGCCGGAGAAGTCGACGAACATGATCTCGGCCACAGGGCGCATGCCGACCAGGGCAGCTCCGGTCGCGGCTCCGGCGATGGTATTTTCAGAAATTGGGGTGTTTCGAACTCGCTCTGGGCCAAATTGATCGAACAACGTTCTGGTCACCCCAAAGGCACCGCCATGCACCCCGATGTCCTCGCCGATCAAAAATACCCGCTCATCGCGCAGCATCTCTTCGCGCAGCGCTTCGCGGATCGCCTCCTGATAGGACATCTCCCTGGCAGGCACGCCCTCCGGCACCTGCATGATCAGGTCGGGCGACATCGTGGGCGCAGTTGTCCCCAAAGAGGTTGCATCTTTTCCCACTGTTGCCATTTTTATCTCCTGTGCAATCTATGCGTAAATGTAGTCCATCGCGGTGGCCGGGTCCGGCTGGGGACTCTCCTGGGCAAACTTCACCGCATCGGCCATTTCTTGCCTGATTTCAGCGTCGACGTCATCCAGTTCGCTCTGGCTTGCTTTCTCTTCCTTGATGAGGTATTTGCGAAAGCGTGGAATGGGGTCCTTCTTGCGGTATTCTTGAACTTCGGCCCTGTCGCGATAGACCTCCGGCTCGCCGGCGTAGTGCCCTTCGAACCGATAGGCCTCGGTCACGAGCAAGGTTGGCCCTTCTCCACGGCGGGCCCGTTCGACGGCTTCCACGGCCGCCTCGTACACGGCGAGAACGTCGAAGCCATCGACCCGGACGCCCGGAATGCCGTAGGCCTGGGCGCGAATGGAGAGGTCTTCGATCTTGGCCGAGTACCGAATGTTGGTTGACACGGCGTACCGGTTGTTCTCCAGCACGAAGACGACCGGCAGGTCCCAGATAGACGCCATGTTGAGTCCCTCGTGCCAGTTGCCGGTGTTGGACCCTCCGTCGCCGGTGAAAGGCACTGCCACCCGATCCTCGCCCTTCATCTTGAAGCCCAACGCCGCCCCGACGGCGATGGGAATCCCGGAGCCTACCACGGCCAATGCCCCCAGGCTCCCGGTCTCGAAGGCCGCGATGTGCATAGAACCGCCGCGCCCTTTGCAATAACCGGTCTCCTTGCCGAGGATTTCGGCCATCATTTTCTTGGGGTCGGCCCCCTTGGCGATGTTGTGTCCGTGGCTCCGGTGAGTGCCGGCGATCAAATCATCCTTGCGCAGTGCCATGCAGACCCCCACGCCGGAAGCTTCCTGACCGATGTAGGGGTGCACAGCGCCCTTCACCTGACCTCGTTTGAACAGATCCATCGCGGCCAACTCAAATTCCCGGATACGGACCATCCGGCGATACATTTCTAATAATGTATCTCGACTTACCTCCATTTGTGCAGCCTCCTTTTGGCAGTCATTCGAGAATTTTTCTCACGAGACCGGCAACAGCCCTGCCGAGCTTCTGGTGCTCGCTTAACTCGAGGTGAATCCCATCAATGTCACTCGACACTACCCCCTGTGAAGTGTCCAGGAACTCACACCCGCGTCCCTCGGCGACCCGCCGGTAGTGCTCGGAGAATCTTCTTGACTTGATTTCAGCCCCTTCAAACATCTCCGCAAACTCGGTGAGTCTCCCGACGGGAGGTGGGGCCATCAGCAGAACTTTGGGTGCACCTTCGTCGAGGCCCGCGCTGCTCCTTTGTACGACGTCTACCAGAACGCCAGCGCCGTCGGCGATGTCGTAGGCAGAAAGAGAAAAACGTTTCTTCAGATCATTGGTCCCAAGCATAATCACGACCAAATCAACTGGCTGATGCGACTCGAGGCAGGGGATGAGGTATTCTTTACCGTTCTTGTACCCTTCAATCGGATCGTCCCAGACCGTGGTCCTCCCGTTCAATCCTTCCTCGATGACCTGGTATCCATCTCCCAGCTCTTGTCTGAGCACACCCGGCCATCGCTCGTCTCTGGAGAAACGGTCCCCGGTGGCGGGATTGTAGCCCCACGTATTCGAGTCGCCGTAGCACAGAATTGTTTTCACAGGTATTTTGCTCTCAGCAGCGCTTTGGCCCGATTGGCCGCGAGGTACACTGGACGATCCTGTGGTCATACCTCATACCTCATACCTCGTACCTCATACTATCATACTACTACGCATTTGTCAATACGCTGACGCTCATAAAAAGGCCGATTCTGACGTTTTTTGTTACTACTCAGGTGCCTGGCACCTATGCCTGAGTAGTAACCATTTTTTGTGGTTTAAGCGAGAAGCCCGTTTTCCTGATTGGTTGCAAAATCGTCAGGAAAACGGGCTTCTCATCCCACCGAATGGGCCTTGCCGACGCCGGCCACAGAATCCGTCAGAACCAGTTACTACTCAGCCTGCTACCTTCGCCCCGAGCTAAAGCTCAGGGCTAGAAGCTAAAGGACGCTGAAGCGTCCTCAGGCCTAGCCGACTTCAGTCGGCTTCAGCTATGAGCCTGGGGGTTTACCCCCAGGCGAAGGGCTGAGTAGTAACCAGAACCATAAAAAAGGGCTCACGGAGCAGCCGTGAGCCCAAAGCCATCTTCTAATATGTCCTTCAACTTTTGTAAAAAGCGGGCCACCTCTGCCCCATCGGTCACGCGGTGATCGGCCGAGACGGTGGCGGTGAGCAGTTGCGCGGGTATCACCCGGTCGTGAGCGTCGAAGGCCGGCACGCGCCGCACTGTGCCGACGGCGAGGATGGCAGCCTGTGGCGGATTGAGGATGGCCTCGAAGTGCTTGACCCCGAACGCGCCGAGGTTACTCACGGTGAAGGTGCCCCCGTCCAGATCCTCCGGGCGGAGACGGCCCATCCGGGCACGTTCGATCACCTCTTTTGCCGCAGCCGCGAGCTCGGCGAGGGACAGGCTCTCGCAGTTGTGGATGACCGGCGTGATCAGCCCTTCGTCGAGGGCCACCGCAACTGCGAGGTTGATGTGCGGGTAGAGATGGAGCTCGTCGCCGGCAAAGGTCGCGTTGAGGTTGGGATACCCGGCCAGTGCGAGGGTCGTGGCCTTGAGAATCAAGTCGTTGATCGAGACTTCCTGTCCCCGGGCTTTGAGGGAGTCGCGCAGCGCCAACGCACGACTCATCTCGATGTCTATCGAGACGTAGAAGTGCGGCGCGGTCGCTTTGCTCTCCGTCATGCGGTGGGCGGTGGTCTGCCTGATCTTTGAGAGCGGAACGCGCTTCACACCCTCGGCTTCGGGTGTCGTCGGGACAGATTCGCGCTGGGCCAGATACGCTTCTACGTCTGCTTTGCCGATACGCCCGCCGGGGCCGGTGCCTTTCACCTGGGCCAGGTCAATGCCGTGCTCCTCGGCCAGTCGCCTGGCGACCGGGGAGACGTTGATGCGTTCACCCCGTGGGGCGCGGACCTCCTGCCCCGCTGCCGCAGAGGGGGCGGGGGACTCTGAAGGTTCGGGCGGGGCGGTCGTCGAAAGCGCAGGTGTGGGCTCGGGTTCGGGCCGTCCGTCGTCGATGAACGCGATCACCGTGCCGATGGGCACGAGTTCACCCTCCGCCACGACGATCTCGACCAGCGTCCCGGTCACGAAGGCTTCCACCTCGACGACCGCTTTGTCGGTTTCGATCTCGGCGATCGCCTCCCCGCGCTTCACCTCCGCGCCGACCTCTTTGAACCAGCGCAGCACGCGGCCTTCGTCCATACTCTGCCCCATGCGGGGCATCGTCACTTCTTTGCGCATCACTCCACCTTGCCCAGCGTATATTTGGCAGCACGGACGATGTCGGCGACGGAGGGGAGGACGTAGTTTTCCAGGTCGGGCTGGAACGGGAGCGGCACGTTGCGAGTACACACCCGCTCGATCGGCGCGTCGAGGTCGCCGAAGCCCTTCTTCTGCACCAACGCCGCAACCTCCGCCGCCCAGCCGCAGCGCTCCACCCCCTCGTTGACGACGACCAGACGGTTGGTCTTGTGCACCGATTCAAGGATGGTAGCTTCGTCGAGCGGGACGAGGGTGCGGGGATCGATCACTTCGGCCGAGATGCCCTCTTTCTCCAGTTCGGCAGCAGCTTCCAGGGCAAACAGCACCATGCGCGAGGTGGCGACGATGGTCACGTCGTCGCCTTTGCGCTTGACGTCGGCCACGCCAAACGGGATGGTATATTCTTCGTCAGGCACCGGGCCTTTGGTCATGTAGAGTAGCTTGTGCTCGATGAAGAAGACCGGATCGTCCATGCGAATGGCAGTCTTGAGCAGGCCCTTGGCATCGTAAGGGGTGGAAGGCATAGCGACGAACAGGCCCGGCACGTGGCAGATCCACGCTTCCAGGCTGTTGCCGTGCTGGGCGGCGGACGAGCGCCCGCCACCTCCCTGAGTGCGGATGACCAGAGGCACTTTCACCTGCCCACCCGACATGTAGCGCACTTTGGCCACCTGATTGACCACCGCGTCCATCGAGCGCATGACAAAGTCGAAATACATCAGTTCGGCCACCGGGCGCAGACCGGTAAGGGCCGCGCCGAGAGATGCGCCGATGATGGTTTCCTCGCAGATTGGGGTGTTGAGGACGCGCTCGTTGCCGAACTCGGTGGAGAGGTTCTGCGTGGCTTTGTAGGTGCCACCCCACGGATCACGCAGGTCTTCTCCGATGAGAAAAACGGTTGGGTCACGCAGCATTTCCTCGCGTTGTGCGTCGCGGATCGCTTCGCGGTACATGATTTCTCGAGTAGTCATGGGCGCACTCCCTGGATTGCCTGCGCGCCGAGGTCGGGGTCCACGTATACGTCCTCAAGCGCGGTGCCGGGTTTGGGTTTGGGGGCGGCTTCGGCGGCCTCGATGGCGGCCTGGAGCCGTGCCTCTTCTTCGGCTTCAATTGCGTCGAGATCGGCGTCGGTCGCCGCACCGTTCTCCAAAATCACTTTTCGGAAACGGGGGATGGGGTCCTTCGCCTTCCAGGCCTGGATCTCTTCTTTGGGTCGCCATGTGCCGGGGTCGCCGATGTTATGCCCGTACCAGCGGTAGGTCTCAGACTCGATGAAGCTTGGGCCCTCGCCCCGCCGCGCCCGCGCGGCCGCTTCTTTGACCGCCCGGTAGACTGCCAACACGTCGTTGCCGTCCACGCGCACCGCCGATATGCCGTAACCCTTTGCCCACTCGACCACGTCCGGGATCCCCTGGTAGTCGGTGCGCGGTGTTGACTCGGCGTATTGATTGTTTTGCCGCAGGAAGATGACGGGCAGTTTCCACAACGCCGCGCAGTTCATGCTTTCGTGGATTGGGCCGGAGGCCAGCGCGCCATCGCCGAAGAAGCAGAGCACCACCTGGTCGGTGCCGCGTTTCTTCGCCGAGAGTCCGGCGCCCACTGCAATGGGGGCACCAGCCGCAACGATCCCGTTGGCGCCGAGGACGTTCTGGCTGAAATCGGCAATGTGCATCGAGCCCCCCTTGGCCCGGCAGACACCGGTGACCCTGCCGAAGAGCTCGGCCATAGCGCCCTCGACCGATACCCCCTTGGCGATGGTGTCACCGTGGCCGCGGTGGGTGCTGGTCATGTAATCGTCCGGGCGCAGAGCACTGCACGCGCCGACCGCCGTGGCCTCCTGTCCGATCGAGATGTGCATAAAACCCGGCAGCTTGCCGGCCGTGTAGAGCTCGAACGCCGACCGTTCAAAGTGACGGATGCGTACCAGCTTGCGAAACATGTCGAGCCACAGGGTTTTCGTTTCTGCGTCGAGGATGGTTTCTGGTGTCATAACTGTCTGGCCTCCATGTGTGTAGTTTCGGCGAGGTAGCGCCGATAGGTTTCGACGTAGTCCGCCACGCCCTGCTCAATGTCTGCAAATTGGGGCTCGTAGCCCAGTTGTTCCTGTGCGTTTTCGATGCTGAGGACACCCCGGTAGCGGATCTCGAGTAAATCGGCTTCCGACAGGCCGGAACCGATCTCGATGTCCGCGCCGGGGATCAGGCTTTTGACGACCTCGGCCACCTCCCCGGCAGTGACCAGCGGCCGCCCGGTCGCACCGTAGAAGACGCGGTCCTGGACCTCGTCGGCGGGGACGTCCATGGCCTTTACCGCCAGTTGAGCAACGTCGGCGGCGTGGGTGTAGTCGCGTGGGAACTCGCGGCCCTTCTCGAAGCGCGTGGGCAGGCCCCGCACCGAGTTCTCCACCATCGGCTTGATGAAGATCGGCCACTGCATGCCAAAGCCGAACACCGCCGAGGGGCGCAGGATGATGAAGTCGAGCCCGAACGACTGCCGGTAGGCCCAGCAGAGGGCTTCGCACGCGACTTTGGCTGCGGCGTAGAAACTCGCACCCGGCCCTTCGGTAGCAAGCAGCACCGGATGGTTGACGTCCACCGGCTCGTACTGGATGCCCGGCAGCACGGCGATACTGGAGAAATACACCAACCGCTCAACGTTGAATAGGCGTGTCGCCTCAAGGACGTTGAACGTGCCCCCCACGTTGACGTTCAGCGCCAGACCCGGTCGCCGGTTGAGGAGCACCAGGTTGACGATGGCCGCGATGTGAATGATGCCGTCGGGCCGGTGCGCCTTCACCGCCGCGACGACGTCCGCCCAATCATCGATGCTGCCCTGCACGAACTGGATTCGGTCGGCGACCGGCTTGAGCCACCACGCGGCCTCGGGGCCGGGCTCCCGCACGTCGAAGTTGACCACCGTATCACCCCGCTCGGCCAGCAGACGCAAGACGTAGCTGCCGATGAAACCCGACCCGCCGGTGACGAGAACTGTGCGATTCATAACGACCTCCTATACCGTATCTATCCGGGCGATGGCGTAAGGAAGCAGGCTAAGTTCGAGCACTCCCCCGGAGGTTTGCAGGGTTTCGCCCTCTCCGGCGCGAAAGTCCTCCGGCGACAGCATCGCCTCTTCCGCGTTCGTCTCGTTCAGGCGGCGCACCCGAACGCGCCGGCCCAAATTTTGCACCGTGACCTGCTGAGGTTCGGGGCTCAAATTGGCGAGAATGGCTCGTGTTTTGCCGTCCTTGCGCACGGCCAAGCCATCCACCTGCAAGGTGTCGCTGGACGTGGTTGGGATCACCTGGCCCCCGGCAAACTCACCCACGTCGGCCAGGACGTGGAAGAGGGGGAAGACCGAGCCGGGCAGCGAGCGGAATTTATCCGGCAGCGGCGATCCCTTTTCTGTCTCCATCACACCGAGCCAGCCCGTGGTTTCGTAATAGGTTATGCTATACACGCTGCTCTCGAGGAGATATTTCAGACTGCCGGCGGTCCAGCCCGCGCCGAACAGCGACATCTGTCGCTCGTCCACCTGCCAGGGCAACTCGCCCGGCCCCGGTTCCGGCTCGGGACCGGTGGCATTTGGGTTGAAGCGCATCTTCAACGTGACCGGGCTGACGACCAGCGGCAGCCCACCGCAAAACTGACGGGCGCTTTCGACGGTCGAGGCCTGGGCTTCGAGCGTCTCGACCAGCGAGGCGTTGTCGAAGGCGTGGACCTGTGGGTTGATGGAGTAGCTCACCAGGTCCAGCATCCCCACGGGCGGGCGGCCACGGTTCAGTTCGGCGAAAAACGCATTGGTGCCGGCCCCAATCCTGGCCTCGGGGTCGTAGCGCGTCAGATATTTCCGGGCCAGATTGACCCATTTTTCCGTGGTGGATTTCTCCGCAACGTGGAAGATGAGCCACGTGCAGACGGTCGGCCTGACCCCGTGGGCCGGGCCCCGGGACGAAGCCTGCTCGAGCACGGTGACGAGCCCTTTCAATTCGTCAGCGGCGGCGTCGGAGAGGGTGAGTGCGATCTCCAGCGGCACGCCCAGCGCACTCGCCTCGGCAGCGGCCCGGCGCAGCGCCGATTCGTAATCCGGTTGAGACAGGTTCAGGTCCACGCGCAGGTGGGAGAGGTTCAGCGCTTTGAGGCGTGCCAATTCCTTTTGGCTGAGTGGTTGGCCGTGACTGGCCACGCCCAGCCCGATGCGGGGCAGCGGGCCAGAGGGCGACTGTCCCAGCGAGAAGGTGAGGCCGGCACCGCGCGACTCCGCTCGCGGTTCTGGGACTTCTCCTTTGAGGCTCAGCGTGACCGATTGCGAGATTTCTGTTCCCTTTTTGACTTCCACCGGGAAGGGCAAACTCAGGGGTGTGCAATAGGTCTTGTACGAAGCGTCGGTCCAGTTTCGCTGGTCTTCCATCTCGAAGGTGTCGCCGGTGAACCGAACCTCGGCCCAGACACCGGGGGCGACTTCGTGTGAGATAGCTCGCATGTCGACGAAGGGTTGGTGAGGCGAGATGTACTTTGGAAATGTTCCCTGCTCGACCGTGCCGTCCACTTTCTCGACGCTGCACGGCTGACCCGCACATTCCCGGATGGGGTGCAGTATGCAAAAGCCGATGCGATTGCGCAGGAAGGTCGAGCGGGCTACTCCATCCATAGCAAAGGTGATCGTCCCGTGGGCGTCGCCGGTGATCGTCCCCTGCCAGAAGAAATCGATGTCGCCCTGTTTGTTTTCCACGTCGTAGGTGATGCGGAACGAGTCGGCGGCGATGTTCATCTGAACGTTGGAGAGCACCGGCGGTATGGTGTCCCAATTGCGATCTCTGATGGCGACGTACACCCGGCGCAGGATTTCACGGTCTCCCAACTTGACGTAGCGCAGATCACCCTCTTCGTAAACCAGCGACAACGGCCCGGCCCGGAGTTCTCTCTGCTCCGGCAGTGGTTCCTCTTTTCCGTAATACAGCACGTTCTTGGGCAGCATACTCATTGCCTCCAAGGCGTGGGGGCGGGGCATTCCGACCCAAGCCTTGCGCTATGAAGACTCTCGTCCGTTAATACTACAACCTCACTTCGCTGATGATGAGTAACTTTGTGCAAGTTTAACGGCTCAGGGTGCTGATTGCTCCTAACTGAGGTTGTAGCCTGGCCTGGCAAACCCGAGGTTGGGAATGCCTAGTACTCCTCGGCGGAAATAAACCGGCAGTTCATGTCACGCTGAGGCGAAGCCGAAGCGTATCGTACCAGCATAAAGGAGACCCTTCGCTGCGCTCAGGGTGACATAACAACTGACGATGGATTTATGCCGAGCTGTACTAGTGCACCACGGCGTAAATAAGCCGCTGGTTGTGCAAAGGCAAAGTAGCACCCTGAGCCTGTCGAAGGGTGCGCGTCAAGCCGAGAAATCTATGCAAATTTGTATCCTTCGACAGGCTCAGGATGCTGCGTAACTACCGAGTTATTTACGCCCAAATGTACTAGT
>JAJRXB010000310.1 GCA_024276515.1 Chloroflexota bacterium | reverse complement strand
GGTGGAGATACCCACCAGCCAGGTGGTGGTCGGCGACACGGTGGTCATCCGCCCCGGCGACAAAGTGCCGGTGGACGGCGTCGTCCTGGAGGGCGAATCCGACGTGGACGAGAGCATGATCACCGGCGAAAGCGTGCCGGTCAAAAAACGACCGGGCGACGAGGTGATCGGCGCCACCATCAACCAGATCGGGAGCTTCAAATTCCGCGCCACCCGGGTCGGGTCCGACACCGCCCTGGCCCAGATCGTCCGGCTGGTGCAGAGCGCCCAAAACAGCAAGGCCCCGGCCCAACGCCTGGCCGACCGGGCCGCGCACTACCTGGTGCTGGTGGCCGTCTTCGGCGGCCTGCTGACCTTCGTCATCTGGTACTTCCTCATCGGGCAGACGGCGATCTTCGCCCTGACCCTGGCCATCACCGTGGTGGTCATCACCTGCCCCGACGCCCTGGGCCTGGCCACGCCGACGGCGGTGATGGTCGGCACCGGGCTGGGGGCCCAGCACGGCATCCTCTACAAGAACGCCACCGCGCTGGAGGAGCCGGCCCGCCTGGAGGCCATCATCTTCGACAAGACCGGGACACTGACCAAAGGCGAGCCGGAGGTAACCCACCTGGTGGTCGCCGGCAACCCGCTGACGGACGAGGAATTGCTGCGACTGGTGGCCTCGGCGGAGCAGGGGAGCGAACACCTGCTGGCCCAGGCCATCGTGCAGGCGGCCCGGTCGCGCGGACTGACCCTGAGCCAGGCCGAGACCTTTGAAGCCATCCCCGGCCACGGGATGCGGGCCGTCGTCGGCGGGCGCGAAGTGCTGGTCGGCAACCGCAAGCTGATGGCCGACCACCAGGTATCCCTCGACGGGCTGGGAGAGCAGGCCCAGGAACTGGAGGGGGGCGGTCAAACGGTGGTGTACGCCGCCGTGGAGGGTCAACTGGCGGGGCTGATCGCCATCGCCGACGCGGTGCGGCCCGGCGCCAAAGACGCCGTGGACACCCTGCGCGCCCAGGGAATCCAGGTGGCCATGCTCACCGGCGACAACCGGGGCACCGCGCAACGGGTGGCGCAGGAACTGGGCATCGACACCGTCTTCGCCGAAGTGCTGCCGGAACAGAAGCAGGACAAGGTGAAGGAACTCCAGGGACAGGGCAAGCGGGTGGCCATGGTCGGCGACGGCATCAACGACGCGCCGGCCCTGGCCCAGGCCGACGTGGGCATCGCCATCGGCGCCGGCACCGACGTGGCGGTGGAGACGGCCGACGTGGTGCTGATGAAGAGCGACCCGCTGGACGTGCTGAAGACCCTCATCATCTCGCGGGCCACACTGCGCAAGATGAAGGAGAACCTGGCCTGGGCCGTGGGCTACAACATGCTGGCCATCCCCATCGCCGCCGGCATCCTGTACCCCTTCTGGCAGGTGACTCTGCGGCCCGAAATCGGCGCCATCGCCATGAGCGGCAGCTCCATCATCGTGGCCGTCAACGCCCTGCTGCTCAAGAGAACCAAACTGTAGACCGAGAAAACGGGTATCTTACCAATAGAGTGTGTTTCAAACGAGTTGAGGTGACAAATTGGAGTGCAGAATTCATTCTGGAGTGCGGAATTCATTCTGCCAACGACCCAAAAAGCGAAATGAATTCCGCACTCCAACTGAGACGAAACACACCCTTATCAACAACAGGCTTGTTGCAGAACAAGGAACTCAGGGGATAGGACGCAGACGAAACCGGAGGAAACGAGAAGAGTGCGACTAAAATCTGTAGTAGCGACTTCAGTCGTTCCCATCGACTGAAGTCGTCACTACTACAAAATTTAGCCACACTCAAACGAGAAGCCGAGAAAGAGAGGAAAGAGTCGTGCTCCGCAGGTTATTCGGCAGTCGCCGACCGAAAATCATCCTTTACACCCAACCCACCTGAGCCGACTGCCAGGCGGCGAAGAGGTTCTTCGCCGAAAAGGGAATCGAATACCCCGAGAAGGACGTGACTGCCGACGAGCGGGCGATGCAGGAATTGACCCAGGTCATCGGTCGCTTCGCCACGCCCACCATCGTCGTCGGCAAAGAGACACTGCTGGGATTTGCGGCCAATCGCCGCCGTATCGAGGAGTTGTTGCAATGAAGCAAAAACTGTTGGGATCAGGATTGGTCTTTCTCGCCCTGGCCCTGACCGCCTGCACCCCGCTGGGGTGGGGCTGGGGTGGACTTTCTTCGGGCGGGTACGCCTCCAACGGTGAGCGCATCTACTTCACCGGCACCAGCGCCAACGGGCGCATCAGCTACAGCGGCGGGAACGTCGGCGGCATGATGGGCGGCGGCCAACTGGCCTGCGCCGACTGTCACGGCCCCAACGGACGCGGCGGCCGACACACGATGCACATGACGGTCATGGACGCCCCCGACATCCGCTGGTCCACCCTCACCGCCGAAGAGCACGACGGCGACGGAGGCGGTGAGATGGAACACCCACCCTACGACGAAGAAACCATCAAGCGGGCCGTGACCCGGGGGCTGGACCCCGGCGGCGACCCGCTGGACCCGGCCATGCCCCGCTGGCGGATGTCCGAGCAAGACCTGGACGACCTGATCGCCTATCTCAAAACGCTGGACTGACGGACGAAGGGATCAAGGTGTTGCCCGATGAAACCGGCGTCGCCCAAAAGCACAGCCGACAGACCGGCCCGCTCCGTTTGCACCTGGTACGGGTTGAGGGCCGAGATCGAGGTCGAGAACGAATTCTGGCACCTGGTCCGGGTGGGACGGGTGTCGCTCCCCCATCCGCCGGTCGTCAATCTCATCCTGCGTCGAGGCTTGCCGCCTGAAGACCGGCTGCGCCTGAGCTTTCTGCACGAGTTCGGCCATTTGCAAACGCTGCCCGTCGCCCTGGCGCACGCGGCG
The DNA here is from genome assembly GCA_024276515.1 of Chloroflexota bacterium. Lineage (GTDB taxonomy): Bacteria > Chloroflexota > Anaerolineae > 4572-78 > NAK82 > JAJRXB01. Next base: position 6,840 of record JAJRXB010000310.1, on the reverse strand, counting down.
CTGCTGCTCCTGGCCGGGCGGTGGCGGGGACGCGGGATTCGAGGCACGCTGGCGGCGCTGGGTATGGCATTGGTCGCCCACGAAACCGCCTGGGAGTTGTTCAGCGAAACTTACGCGGCGGCCAGCGCCGGGCCAGACTACCGGCGGGCCTACCGGGCGCATCCCAACCGCGCCGGTCAGGCCCTGTTCTGGGGCGGTATGACCGCCCTGGCCACGCTCACCACCCTCAACCTGCTGCGCCGCAGATCGTAGGGGCGAGGCATTCCCGACGTCGGGTTCGCCAGGCCAGGCCCCTTTGGCGGACCGCAGGGCATTCCAGCACAAGGCCTGGGCCGGAATGCCTCGCCCCTACTCCTGACCCCGCCATTTGGCCCATAAAAAAGCAGGCCAAATGGCGCTGTTGCTCACTTCTCACTTGCGCTAAACTAATTGCGACGTTTGGCGCAAGTGAGTTTTTTGTGTGAGGTGCTGACCGATGACGGACACGACGACTCTCGACGGTGAGGCGGCAACGGACGAGGCCCAACCGCGGAGCGGGGCAGGTATGACGATCTGGCGCTGGCTGGCGGCCGGTCTGCTGGTCGCCTTGCTGGCGCTGATGGCCTGGGGCCTGCGCACCCGGGCCGGCGGGCCGGTCGAATCGGGCCCGGCCCCCGACTTCACCCTGACCACTTTTGAAGGGGAGACGATCACCCTCAGCGACCTGAGAGGCCAGGTGGTCATCATCAATTTCTGGGCCAGTTGGTGTCCCCCCTGTCGGGACGAAGCACCCTACCTGGAGGCGACCTGGCGCAAATACAAGGATCGAGGCGTGGTCTTCATCGGCGTGGACTACGTGGACACCGAGCCCAACGCCCTGGCCTACATCGAGGAGTTCGACATCACCTACCCCAACGGCCCGGACATCGGCCAGAAGATCGCCCAGGCTTACCGCATCAAAGGCGTGCCGGAGACCTTTTACGTGGACAAGACCGGCCAACTGCGGGGGGTGCACATCGGGCCCCTCTCCCCACCGATTCTGGACAACAAGATTGAGGAGTTGCTGGCAGAGTGATCGGTGATTTGGAGATTGGAGGCTAAAGATTGAGGATTAGAGATTGGAGAAAAGGAGCTGAGCTGTGATCAACGACTTGGGTTTCATCACTCTGGTTCTTTCGGTCCTGGCCTCGTTATATGCCATCTGTGCTGCCCTGCGAGGGCGGCACGATCTGGCCAGCCCCTGGCTGAGCAGCGCCCGCCGCGCCGTCGTCGCCGCCTTCCTGCTGATGACCCTGTCGACGGCGGCGGTGGTCTATGGCCTGGTGGCCGGCGATTTCCAGGTGAACTACGTCTACCAGACCTCGTCGCGCTCGATGTCCACCTTACTCAAGGTGACGGCGCTGTGGGGTGGACAGGAGGGCTCCATCCTCTTCTGGACCTGGTTGATGTCTGCCTTCACGGCGGCGGTGATGGTCCGCAAATGGAGCTCAGACCGGCCGCTGATGCCCTGGGTCATCGTCGTCAGCGTGGGCACGCTCCTCTTCTTCCAGGGAGTATCCCTTTTCATCGCCAACCCCTTCACGCGGCTGTGGTTCCTGGGTCAGGACGTGGTGCACTCGGTGTGGCAGCCGGCCGGCACTTTCCCCGCCGTCCCCCGCGACGGCCAGGGACTCAACCCGCTGCTGCGTCACCCCGGCATGGTTGGCCACCCGCCGACTCTCTACCTGGGCTTCGTCGGCTTCGTCATCCCCTACGCCTTCGCTATGGCTGCCCTCATCACCGGCCGCGCCGCCGACGACACCTGGATCCGCACCACCCGCCGCTGGACGCTGATCGCCTGGCTCTTCCTGTCGATCGGGCTGATCCTGGGCGGGCGCTGGGCCTACGACGTGCTGGGCTGGGGCGGCTACTGGGGCTGGGACCCGGTGGAGAACGCCAGCTTTATGCCCTGGCTGACCGGCACTGCCTTCCTTCATTCGGCGATGATTCAGGAGAAGCGGGGCATGCTCAAGGTGTGGAACATGATCCTCATCATCCTGACCTACAGCCTGATCCTGTTCGGCACCTTCATCACCCGCAGCGGCGTCATCTCGTCGGTCCACTCCTTCGCCCGCTCGGCCATCGGCCCCGCCTTCTTCGCCTTCATCAGCGTCACCTTCCTGGCCTCTCTCTTCCTGTTGTTTGAGCGGCTGGGCACGCTCAAGAGCGAGCACCAGATGGACTCCCTCCTGTCACGCGAAGCGATTTTCCTGCTGCAAAATCTGCTCTTTTTGGGCATCACCTTTGCCACCTTCTGGGGGACGATCTTCCCCATGATCAGCGAACTGGTGACCGGCGAGAAGATCACCGTCGGGCCGCCCTTTTACAACAAGGTCAACGGCCCCCTCTTCGCCGTCCTGGTGCTGACGATGGGGGTGGCCCCCCTCTTCGCCTGGCGCAAACAGTCGGCGGCGCGGCTGGGGCGCGCCCTGTGGCTGCCCTTCGTCATCGCCGTCGCCATCGCGCTTGGCCTGCTCCTGACCGGCATCCGCAATCCGGCGGCCCTGTTCGGCTACTGGCTGGTCGCCTTCGTGGGCCTGACCACCCTCTGGGAATTCGGGCGGGGCGTCCGGGCGCGGATGCGCCACGGCGAAGGTCCCGTCCTCGCTCTGGCCCGCCTGGTGGGGCGCAACCGACGGCGCTACGGCGGCTACGTCGTCCACCTGGGGGTGGTGATGATCGCCCTGGGCGTGGTCGGCACCAATTTCTTCCAGCAGGAGACGCAGGGCATGCTCCGCCCCGGCGAGAGTCTGCACCTGGGACGGTACACCATGACCTACGAGTCGCTGCGGCAGTACACGCTGGAAGGGGGCGACCGGCAGGTGACGGAGGCCCAGGTCAGCCTCTACCGGGATGGGGAGTTCTTGCGGAAGCTGCACCCGAACAAGGACTTCTTCCTCAGCAGCGGGCAGCCTCTCAGCATCCCGGCCGTGCTCAGCCGGCCGGGCGAGGACGTGTACGTGCTGCTGGTCGGCTGGGAGGAGGTGGGACCCAGCGGCTCGACCTTCAAGATTTATCTCAACCCCCTGGTCAACTGGATCTGGTTGGGCGGGTTGACCCTCATGGCCGGCACGCTGCTGGCCGCCTGGCCGGGGCGGCAACAGGCCGCTTCGTGGACGACGGCCCGGCGACCGGCGATGGGTGCGGCAGCAAGTGAGTAGGGGCAGACCGGTGTGTCTGCTCCAGGCCCAAAGGCAGGCTCAGATGAAACAATTGTCAGCTTTGATCAGTGTGCTGCTCCTGATAGCCTTACTGACCGGCGCCGCCTACGCTCAGGAGCCGGTCAGCGACGACGAGGTGAACGCCATCGCCAAGCATCTCTACTGCCCGGTGTGCGAGAACACCCCCCTGGACGTGTGTCCCACCCAGGCCTGCAAAGACTGGCGGGAACTCATCCGCCAGCAGTTGAGCCAGGGCTGGACGGAAGACCAAATCATGGACTACTTCGTCGCCAATTACGGGATACGGGTGTTGGCTCAGCCCCCGGCCCGAGGCTTCACCGCGCTGGTCTGGATTCTGCCGGTGGCCGGGCTGGTCGGGGGCGGACTCTTTCTGTGGCGGCTGTTGCGTCGCTGGCAGGACCGCCGCCCGCCGGCGGAGTCGGTCGCTGCCGGCGAGGGGGCCGCCCCTCCCGACATCGAGCCCGAAGTGCTGGCCCGCATCGAACAGGAAGTGGAATCGCGCTTCTGAGGCGGCGGATTCGCCCTTCGCCCTCCGTCATTCGTCATCCGTCCTCAGGCTTTCGCCGGAGGATTGATTCATAAATAACCTGCCTGAGAGGAAGTTGAACAATGGACAGCATTGCAATAGTCCTGGGCCTGCTGGTGACGGGCGCGGTGACGGCTTTTGTCGCCTGGCCCTGGTGGACCCGGCGTGGCGCACCTGAGTCGGAGGGAGTGTCCGAGGCCGACTCCGGGGGCGAGACACTGGCCGAACGGCGCGAGGCGATCCTGGCCGCGCTGCGCGACCTGGACTTTGACCACGCCGTGGGCAAGGTGGCCGAAGAAGACTACCAATCGCTGCGCCAGACCTTGCTGGCCGAAGCCGCCGAGGTTATGGCCCGGTTGGACGAGGAACAGACCACCGTCGAAGCCGACCTCGACGCACGCATCGAGGCCGAGGTGTTGACCATCCGCCAGACCATGACCGGCGAAGATGGCGTGGTCGCCCTGACCGGCGAGGACGACGTCTGCCCGGAGTGCGGACGGGCCACCCGCGCCGGCGACGTGTACTGCGCCGGCTGCGGAGCCCGGCTGAACCTCGCCTGCCCGGAGTGCGGGCGACCGGTTCGCCCCACCGACCTGTTTTGCACCGGCTGTGGGGCCAAATCGGCCCTGGCGGTCTCCTGATTCGAGGACCGACCCATCAAACGATTTGACAACTCCGGTTATTTGTCTTATATTACGTAAGACCAATACAGGAGGTGGACGATGGCCGGGCCAACGGTGGACGAACTGAGCATCGAGGAGCTGGAACGTCTCATCCTGGTGCGGCGGCGACAGGCCCGACTGGCCGCCTGGCAGGGCAAATCCCACAAACCCAGGTCCCGCCGACCGATGGCTCGTTGGGAAAAGCTGCTGCGGCTGATCGAGGGGATTGTCATCCTGGCTCTGCTGGCCACCTTTTTCATCTCAGGCCGGGGCTGGATCGCCCTTCGGCAGCGGTTGCCCCTGCCCACCGACGGCGTGACCTTCGTGCAGCCGGCGGAGGTGTCGGCTGCGCCGGCGCCCCCCGTCATCGGCGCGTCGGCGGGAGGGGCGTCGGCGGTGGCCCCCATCCCGGCCCAGGCCACCCAGGTGCCGGCTCACCTCCAGGGGTGGGTAGACCCGGCCCCGGCGCAGCCCGTGCCCGCCCCGGCCGCGGCCCCACCCAGACGTATCGTCATCCCCTCCATCAACGTGGACGCACCGGTGACGGCGGGCACCGACTGGGAGTCGCTGAAATACCGCGTCGGCCACCACCCCGGCACGGCCAATCCCGGCCAGCGGGGCAACATGGTGCTGGCCGCCCACAACGACGTCTACGGCGAGATCTTCCGCTACCTGCCCGACGTGCCGTTGGGCGAGATCGTGACCGTCTACGCCGGGGAGCAGGTCTATCGCTACCGCATCACCGACCGGCGGATCATCCTGCCCAACCAGGTGGAGGTGATGCTGCCCACCACCGGGCCGACGCTGACCCTCATCTCCTGCTACCCTTATCTGATTGACACCCACCGCATCGTGCTGTTCGGGGAATTGATGGAATAACGCCTCTGGAGTCTGGCGGGGTTTGACACATCCCATATCGGGGTAGGGGCGAGGCATGCCTCGCCCCTACTGAGGAAAGAAACGTGGCAAAGAAGAAATCGAAACGGAAACAAACGGAGAAACGCGCCCGCAAGAAAGAATGGGCCCGACGGCGCAGACGACTGCTGGTGACAGGCATCAGCCTGCTGTTGCTGGTCGCCCTGGCCCTGCCGGTCTTCATCACCGGAGGACGGATGGCCCCGACGCGCCCGACAGAGTCCCCGGCGGCGAGGGGGACCGAAGCGCACTGGCACGTCGGGCTGTCGGTGACGGTGGACGGCCAACCCCTGTCCATCCCCAACCTGGAAAACGACCGCTTCCTCGACATCCACGACACGGCCACCACCCTGCCCCAGGCATTGGCCGTCTACGGGGTGCGGTTGACGGAGACCTGCCTGAACGAGAACTGCACCGACGACGGTGGCCGGTTGACGGTCTCCGTCAACGGCCAGCCGATGGAAGACTTCACGCGCTACCTCCTGCGCCAGGGTGACGAGGTGCGCATCGAATTCAGCAAGGCGGTCGAAGGACGCAGACGGCAGGTTGCGACGTGAGCACTGTGATCGACGAGAGGTCACGCACCGGTCGCCGGCGCCCCCCCAAGCGGGGCCACAGGTGGGCGGGGGTGCTGCTTGCCTTGCTGGCCGGCTTCATTCTGGCCCCCTGGCCGCTGCTCGACAAGCTGTGGGCCATCGGCTACGGCATCTGCCCGCAGCGGCCCAGCCATTCCTACTTTCTGGCCGGGCAGCAATTGCCGGTCGAGGCGCGGGTGACGGGTATGTTCGCCGGCTTCCTGCTGACGGTGTTGGTCTTCGCCGCGCTGGGACGCTTCCGGGCCAGGGAATTGCCAACCTGGCCTTTCTTGCTGGCCCTGGCCCTCTTTGGGTTCAGCATGGCCTTCGACGGGATAAATAACACCCTGTACGATATGGGCCTGATTCACCTGTACGCCCCCTACAACCCGGCCCGGCTGGTCACCGGGCTGTTGATGGGAGCAGCAATGGCCGGGCTGGTGTGGCCCATCTTCAATATGACCGTCTGGCGCCGGGCGCCGGCGGTGCCGATACTCGACCGGTGGTGGCAGTTGGGAGCCGTGCTGCTGGCTCTGGGACTTTTCGCGGCCGTCATCTTGCTGGGCGTGGACTGGTTGCTCTACCCGGTGTCGCTGCTGATCACCATCGGCCAGGTGACGGTCCTGACGGCGCTGGGGGCGGTCATCGCCGCCATCGTCCTGCAGCGGGAGGGGCGGGCCACGTCGACCTGGGACCTGCTGCCGCTGATCGTGGCCGGGTTGGGACTGACCGCCCTGCTGCTGGGCGCGATGTCGGCCATGCGCTACGCCGTGCTCGGCACGACCCTGCTTCGTTAGCCTGGTGGGGCGACCGCAAGGGTCTCTGCTCCCGTCGGGTCTGTGACCCGACGGTTCCGGCCCGTCAAAGACGCGGGTCGCACCTGTGCCGCACCCCAGGTGCACCCGTGCCGGGCACTTCGGCAGGCAGACCCGCTTTGAGCAAGTACAAGGGCAAGGCGCTTG
>JAJRXB010000309.1 GCA_024276515.1 Chloroflexota bacterium | reverse complement strand
CTAAAGTCGGCTCAAGCCGACTGCTCCTCCCCCGATTCTGGGCAAAGACAGCACGTTTCAACGTGCTTGGGCTATTAGCCCTGAGCTTTAGCTCGGGGCGGGCGTCAGCAAGGCGAGATGTGGGTAATGATAAGCCCAAATTGGGAGAGGGAGGGGGTTGGGGGGAGGGAGAGGGCAAGCCCTCGCGCTCCCAAACATCATCAACGCTTAACGGGGAGACCACGAGTGTTGACAAGCCCCGGCAACCGGGCGATAATAATAGCGTTGTTCTCTTTTAAGCAAAAGCAGGTGACAGTCACTTGAACTGGCGCAAAAAACAGGGTGATCTTTCAAATTCTGACCTGACAGTTGTGCCAAAAGTGACTGTCACCTCAGCCCATACGGTTGAGCAGTTATCCATCCACAAGGAAAGGAGACAAAGATGTCCGACAGACTATCGTGGATTCAAGACGAATTGGACGCGCTCAAGGCGCAGGGTCTATTCATCACCATCCGCACCCTGTCGTCGCCGCAGGGAGCGTGGCTGGAAGTGGACGGTCGCCGGGTATTGAACTTTTGCTCAAACAATTACCTGGGGCTGGCCAATCATCCCCATCTGAGGGAGGCCGCCCGCCGGGCCATCGAGACCCACGGCGTGGGACCAGGAGCGGTGCGCACGATTGCCGGGACGATGGACCTGCACCTGGAATTGGAGAGACGGCTGGCGGCCTTCAAGGGAGTGGAAGCAGCCATCTCCTTCCAGTCGGGTTTCAACGCCAACCTGGGGGCCATCCCTGCCCTGGTCGGCAAAGAGGACGTGATCTTCTCCGACGAGCTCAACCACGCCAGCATCATCGACGGCTGCCGGCTGTCGAGGGCGCGCATCGTGCGCTACCGGCACAACGACATTGACGATCTGCGCCGCGTCGTCCGGGAGACCGAGGGCTACCGGCGCGCGCTGCTCGTCACCGACGGCGTCTTTTCCATGGATGGCGACATCGCACCCCTCGACCGGCTGGCCGACGTGGCCGAAGAACACAACCTGATGCTGATGGTGGACGACGCCCACGGCGAGGGGGTGCTGGGCCGGGGCGGGCGCGGCATCGTGGACCACTTTGGCCTGCACGGGCGCGTGGACGTGGAAGTGGGCACGATGAGCAAAGCCTTTGGCGTGATGGGGGGCTACGTGGCCGGCCCTCGGCCGGTGGTGGATTGGCTGCGCCAGCGGGGTCGACCGTTCCTCTTCTCCAGCGCCGTCACCCCGGCCGACGTGGCCGCCTGCATCGCGGCCGTGGATTTGTTGGAAGAGAGCACCGAGCTGGTGGATCGGCTGTGGGAGAACGGTCGCTATTTCAAGGCGGGGATGAAACAGTTGGGCTTCGACACCGGGGCCAGCGAAACGCCCATCACGCCGGTGATGCTGGGCGAAGCGCCACTGGCCCAGCGATTCAGCAAGCGACTATTCGAAGAGGGGGTGTTCGCCACCGCCATCGGCTTCCCCACCGTGCCGCGCGGCAAGGCACGCATCCGGGTGATGATCTCGGCCGCCCACACCACCGACGACCTGGATCAAGCCCTGGAGGTGTTCGAGAAGGTAGGCAAAGAACTGGCGGTGGTCTAAAACGTGATGCGTGACGCGTCACGTTTCACGCATCACGCATCACACTCCCCCCCAGCCGGATGATCTTGTCGCGCCCGTTCTGCACGTGGCGGGTGGCGTTTACCGTGTCCACCACCAGGCGTGCGTGTTCCACCACCCAACCGTAGTCCACACCGTTGTGCCCGGTGACGATGAGCACGCAATCGGCCCGGGCCAGCGCTTCGGGCGTGAGGTCCACCGAGTCGAAGTGCGTTGGTTCGCGCAGAAAGACGTCCCCCCCCACCTGGAAGTGGGGCACGTAGGGATCGTGATAACTGACCTGCGCCCCCTCTTTCAGCAGAAGTTCGATCACCCGTTCGGCCGGCGAGTTGCGAGCGTCGTCCACGTTGGGCTTGAAAGCGACACCCAACACCAGCACGCTCGCTTCTTTGATGGGACGGCCCCACCGGTTGAGGCCCCGGACCACCTTTTGCACGGTGTGATAGGGCATGTCGCTGTTCACCTCGGCCGCCAGCTCGATGAACTTGGTGTAGAAGTCGTATTCGCGGGCCTTCCACGACAGGTAATACGGGTCCACCGGGATGCAATGCCCACCGACGCCCGGGCCGGGATAGAAGGGCATAAAGCCGAAGGGCTTGGTTTTGGCCGCCTCGATGACCTCCCAGATGTCAATGTGCATGCGTTCGGCCAGCAGCGTCAACTCGTTGACCAGAGCGATGTTCACGCTGCGGAAGATGTTTTCCAGCAGTTTGGTCATCTCGGCCGCGCGCGGCGACGAGACCAGGTGAATCTTGGGCGTCAGGTGGGCCAGCAGCGCGCCGGTGAGTTGCGCGCACTCCGGGGTGACCCCTCCCACCACTTTGGGCGTGTTTTCCACGGTGAATTGCCGGTTGCCGGGGTCAATCCGTTCCGGCGAAAAAGCCAGGTAAAAATCCTGCCCGGCCTTCAGCCCCGAGGTCTCGAGAATCGGCTGCACAAATTCCTCGGTGGTGCCGGGATAGGTGGTGCTTTGGAGCACCACCAATTGACCGGCGTGCAGGCGGGGCGCAATACCCCGGGCCGCGCTCTCGATGAAGGAAAGGTCGGGGGCTTTCATTTCGTTGAAGGGGGTAGGGACACAGATGAACACAGCGTCTACGCCGTTGAGCGCGTCGTAGTCGGTCGTGGCTTGCAGTCGTCCGTTGGCGATGAGCGTCGCCAGCTCCTCGTCCGGCACGTCGGGGATGTAACTCACCCCTTGCTGCAAAGCTTCAACCTTTCTCACATCAAGGTCAATGCCGGTCACCCGAAAACCGGCTTTGCCCAGCCCCGAGGCCAGGGGCAGGCCGACGTATCCCAATCCAATAATCGCCACGTGCGCCGACTTGTCGACGATTTTTTGTCGCAAAGTTTCCATTGAACCATCACCTTGATAGGGACGAACCGGCGTGTTCGTCCACCTGAATGAATCATCACCCCGATAGCCGGGCGAACCGGTGTGTTTGCCCAACCCCGGACAGACACACACCATCCCGCCTGGCAGCACGGGGCGGCTCTGCCCCTATTGATCCAGCGGGACCTTTTCCAGTCGCCAGATGCCATACACCGCCGCCAGAAACACCGTCCCCCCAAAGAGGTACGCTTCGACCAGATTGGCCTGCGTCACAAACACGGCAGTCATGCCCAGTATGCCGCCCACCAGATAAAGGACCATCACCGCCTCGCGCTGGGTGAACCCGATGCGCACCAATCGGTGCGACGTGTGATCTTTGCCCGGCGTCACCGGATGCACTCCCCGCCGGATGCGCGAAAAGACGACCAGCGTCGTGTCAAAAATGGGCACACCCAGCACGATCACCGGCACCATCCAGGTAATGGCATCGCTATTGCCCGGAAAGCGCAGTTTGATGCCCAGGGCAGCCAGCATAAAGCCCAGAAACAGGCTGCCGGTGTCGCCCATAAAGATGCTGGCAGGGTTGAAGTTGTATACCAAAAAGCCTACGCTGGCCCCCAGCATCGCCGCCGACAACCCTCCCACCAGGTATTGACCGTTTTGCACGGCCATCAGCAAGAAAAAGGCCGAGGCAATCGCTGCAATCCCCCCCGACAGGCCGTCCATGTTGTCAAGAAAGTTGATGGAGTTGGTCAGCCCCACCACCCAGACAACCGTCACCACCCAGTTGAGAAAGTCGGACGGAAGGAATTGCACCTGGACGCCGGTGATGATCAGAATGACGGCCGCCACAATCTGACCGGCGAACTTGAGAATCGGGCGCATCCCCCAGCGGTCGTCCCACACACCCAAAAAAGAGACCCAGGTAGCACCCAGCAGGATGCTGACCAACTGGTTGACACGAAAGCGTTCCCTGAACACCAGCAAGGCAACGACGACGGCCGCATACATGGCAATGCCGCCAAAACGGGGGATAGGCGTGGTGTGAACCTTACGCGCGGCCGGCTGATCAACAATTCCAAACTTCAGCGCGATCCACCTGGCCCCAGGGGTGGCACCGATAGCGAGGAGCAGAGCACTGGCAAAGATGAGAATTAGTGTAGACATAGTGAGTTGTGAGGTATACGTTAACCTTTTTCGTAGCTGCTCAGCATAGGTGACAGGCACTTTTGTAAGTGCCTGTCACCTGGAGCAGTTAACCTTTTTCCGCTTCGATTTGGGTAACGAGTTGCTGGAGCGACTCCCGCACATCTTCGGGCGCCAGGCTCAAGGCCAGGTTGGCTTCAGCGAGCGCCTCATCGTAGCGACCCAATTCCCGGTAGATGAGGGCCAATTGTTGATGGACTGTGTAATCATCTGGCGTAAGCTGGGCTACGGTCTGGAAGGTTTGCAGGGCATCTTCCACCCTTCCTTGCTGAAGGTAGAGATTCCCCAACGCCACCTGCGCCTGCGTCAGACCGGGGGTTGCAGCGACCGCCTGCTCGTAAGCCTCGGTTGCCTTCACCGGCTGACCGGACGCCTCGTAGAGGCTGCCGAGCAAAAAGTAGACCGTTCCCAGTTCGTTCTCCGGCGTCACCTCGATCATACGCTCGGCCTGCTGTATCGCCTCGTCCAGCCGTCCGGAATCGCGATACAGCAGCACCAGGTTGCGGTGACTGATGTAATCGTTCGGGGCGAGCTGCAACACCTGGAGATTCTCCTGAATCGCCTCGTCCAGCCGCCCCAACCGCGCGTAAGCGTAGCCCAGGTTGCTGTGCGCCTGCACATTTTGAGGGTCGCGTTGGAGCGCGCGCTGATAGGCGTCTGCTGCCTTCTGGTAATCTTTCAAAGCCAGATACGCATCGGCCACCCCCAGCAGCGTTCGAGCGCTATCATCCCCCATCTGAATCGCCTGTCCGTAGTAGGCAATCGCCTTTTGCTGCTCACCCATCCGGGCGTAGATGCGCCCCAACGTCCGGGGGATCGTCGCGTCGTCGGGGTGTTGGGCTCCGGCCTCCTCAAAAGCGGCGATGATGACCTGAATCGGCGACACCGAGTCGGTGATGGTTTGCGAGGCCGACAGATAGAAATTAAGCCGCTGATCGAGAAACTGGTCGGCAAAGGCGCGGGGGGACAGCAAGATAGCCGCCCGGTGCGCTTTGACCGCCTCCACCGGCCGGCCCATAGCAGCGTAGGTGTCGCCCAGGAGCGTCTGGGTCTGCTCAAATTCGGGATCCAGCGCCACCGAGGTTTGGAGTATCTTCTCCGCCTCTTCAAATTGCCCCAGGATGTAATACGTTTGAGCCCACAGGTTGTAATAGACGACGTTCTGCGGTGCGAGTTTCGTCGCCTTTTCGAAAAACTCCAGTGCCTTCTGAAATCTGGGCTCCCGTTGTGGGTCGTTGGGCGGCGAGACTTGCGCCCAGGTGAAATAATAGCGGCCCAGGTTGCCGGTGTTGTCGGGGTTGTATGGGTTGATCTCACGTCCCCGGATGGTGATTTTCTCTCCCTCTGCCCAGGCCAGCGCCCGCTCCTGGTCGGAAATGCGATTGTCCTGTCCCTTAAGCTGATAGTCCAGCGCCAGCATCAGATAATAAAAGTCCTCGTCGCGGTCGAACTCGATCGAGCGTTTGTGGAGCGCAATGGCGTTGTCGTATTGTTTCTGGCCGCGATATTGTTCGCCCTGCTTCAGATACATGTCGGCACGCACCACGTCCACGTTTTTGGTGAGGATCACCACGCCCGTCGCCAGGATCAGGACCGGATACAGCCACCAGTTGGCAACGCGCCAGGCCGGTTGCCGTCGGAAGTGGGGGACGGCCAGCATCGCCGCCGTGAGCAGCAAGAGCAATCCCACGAACACGTAAAACAGGATGAACGCACCGGTGAAGACGTTGGCCCCCCTGATCACCGCCTGAATGGGATCGGCCGCCGACACGTTGCGCAGTCGCAGTTGCCAGCGATGCACCATCAAATAAAAGAGGGTATACCCCAGCGAGGTGACCACGTATAGCAACAAAGCGCGACCCCAATTGACAGGCTTTTGCCAGGCCCGTCCGCGGATGGCAACCTCGCCCAGCCCTATGGCCAATCCCATTCCCCAGGTGATCGTGAACATCCAGAGCATGCTGAAGTTGCCACGCGAGACGTCGAATTGGATGGTAATAAAATCAAAAATCAAGGCCATCAGGATGATGGACACCACCAACCCTAAAACGCCCAGCCAGGTCTCCCAATCCTCGCCCTGCGAGGAGAGAGGTGACGTCGCCGCTTCAGGCCGGGAGGCTGCACTCGTCGCTTGCGAAGTGGGCTTCCGCCGCCGGCGCCGACGCTTGCGCGGGGAGCGCGCCGGGGAGGGAGAGGTCGCCGCTTCGACCCTGTCCGGTTCGGCGCCCTCCCCGGCAACGAGGGGAGTGGCAATCCCCCCCTCAGAAGCCCACCGGGTCCGGGCGACCACTACCCCCGCGTAAGCCCAAAAATAGAGGTAGGTGGCCGCAATGGAGAAAACGAAGTGAACCTCGACGAAGTGGGCCACCACGGCCGTAAAGATGCCCAGCAGCAACAACGTTTCGCCGCTGCTCACCGATTGAGCGGCTGTCTCCCTTCCATCTCCCTGCCCGAATTCGGCTGCCCCCACCAACGCCTGCCAGATGAGATACACAAACATCATAAACAGCAGGCCGGCCGGCAGGCCCAGCCCCGAAAAGACAAAATTGCCCGTTATCAGACGAGGAATCACGACTCCCGACACGCCGCCCACAGCCAGCAACGCGAGCAAGCGTCGCCGCGCCGCGCTGTTGGGAATCCAGCCCACGGCTTTGAGCAGATAATAGAAGAGGCTGAACATCAGGAAATAGTAGGCAACGAAGCCCAAAATGCCCATCGTCGCCAGCGAGTCGAAGGTTTCGTTGTGCGACCTGTCGGCCGAGCTGCCGCGCTTTTCGACGTGCGCCAGTTCGGGCGGGTAGACTTTGGCAAAAGCGTTGAACATCGACTCGGGGCCGTAGCCAATCAACGGACGGACGGCGTTGTAGCGGTCGGAGAATTCGCCGGGGATGCCCAGAGGGTCGTGAGGGGCAATCAGCTTCAGCACGCCCTCCCAAATGAGCACCCGCACCCGACCGGAGCCCTCGCCAGGCTGAAAGAGCTGAGTCAACCGGCCCACCGTCGGCAGCGATTGCAAGGAAAGAAACGGCGAACTCGGCAGGTTGAGCGAGACGAGGAAACCGGCCATAAAAACGGCCAGCAGCACCCAGTTGAGCCAGAGACGCGACCAGCCACGATGGATGGCTGCTCGCAAGGCGACGAGCAATGCGTTGACGACCACACCCAGCAAAAATCCGGCTGCCACCAAAGGCCACAGGTCCAGGCTGGTCTGCCCCACCGGGATCGGCCCGGCCAATTTGAACACCACCACGCCCAAAACGCCGCCAAAGCCCAGCGGCGCGGCCGTCTCCAGCAAACTGCGCAGGCCATCGCCGAGGGTGATCGAGTCTGTCGTCTCGCGCCGGCGATACAGCGACAAGAGGCCCAGGAAGACGAAGAAGAAGATGCCGGCCAGAAGTCCCAGCAACGGTCCCCGGCTTCTGCTGAAGAGGACGGTGATGAGCTCTACCGCCAGGATGAAAATGTAAACGGCTGCCAGCACGGTGTGTCCCCACGACGCCTCCTCCTCGTTCAAAATGGCTGCCATCGAGTTGAGCAGGCGAGCCAGCGTCAGGGGGATGGCCATAATCAAATACGAGGCGACGAAGATGGCGTTGCCCAGATTGGAGGCCACGCGGCTCTGGACGTTGCCGGCCCAGGGTAGCGGGTCCAGCCCGTAATGTTGGATGATGCCGTATAGCCCCACCGGCAGGCTGGTGAGGATGACCGTGGTCACCAGCCGGTCGACCTGTGCTTTGGTGCGCAGGTGGGTTGCCATCAAAGCAAAGATGACGATGTAAGAGAGAGCGGTGTACGTCCCCTGCAACCGCTGATACGACCCCCACAATGCCACGGTGGGGCTTATCGAAAAGATGGTGCTGATGACGTAGGCCAGCACCAGCAGCGACGTGGGCAAGAAGAGAGGAGCGTCCAACAATCGGCGAATCCCCTGCCTCTTTTTGAGGGAAGACGCCGCATCTGCTGCATGGCCGCTGCCGCTCGACTCGGCCCGCCCGATTCCGGTTTCGGCCACCTTAATCAACCAGGCCAGGGCCATCACCAGCGCAATGGATCGCATCAAGGTCAGCTTGTCGGGTTCAAAGGTACGGGCCGAGTAAATGTTGAAGAAGACCGGCACCAGGATGAGGGCGGCCAGCCAGCCGGCTTCGATGACTTTCTCGCAAAAGAGGCTCAATTTAGTTTGCATTGAGAGAACCCCCGAAAAAGTCAACGAAAGGTAAAATGGTCACGCAGGCTACCTCCTATTGGCGACCGAGTCCCAGCCGCTCATACAAATCGGGCGACTTTGGCCCCACATAGAGCAAGTCCACCACCGCTTCGTCCTCCACGACTTCCCACACCAACCGATAACCACGTGGCAGCCATAAGCGGTAATAGCCAGGGTGTTCATCAAGCTCTTTAGCGCGAGGTGGACGCGGGTTGTCGGCCAGTGACTTCACCTGTCGTCGAGCGACACTGCGCACATCGCCTGGTAACGCTTCCAGATGACGCATAAACCGTCGGTCAAAGCGCAGGCGATAGCTCATCAAACATCATCCTCCAGATGTGAGGTGAACGTATCCCACTCCTCAGATGTAACCGTCATAACCTCTTCTGGATGTTGCTGACGATAGGATCTGGTTTCTTCAATTTGTTGCCACAAGAATGACTCTTCGGCACGCCGTGCCTTCATAAACAGAATGAAATCGAAAGCCTCTTCGGCCAGAGCCTCCGGCAGCGATTCGATCTCGCGCTTAAGCAATTCATAAACTGTCAGTGTGCCCATACATTCCCCTCCCTAACCAGCTTCGCTCATCTTTTTCACTGAATACCTTTCCGTGCAGACCGCTGCGTTCGGAACCAATCTATGGTGCGCTGCAAGCCTTCTTCCAGGGGAATTTCTGCCTCGAAGCCGAGCAAATCACGTGCCCGGCGCGTGTCGGGGACCCGTCGGCGCGTTTCCTCGAACTTTTCGCCGTAGGCCAGAACGTAAGGGACGTGTTTGATTTCAATCTCCGGATTCACGGCATCCCGCACCATCTGGGCCAGTTCCAGAATCGAGGTCT
>JAJRXB010000308.1 GCA_024276515.1 Chloroflexota bacterium | reverse complement strand
GGACTTTCCTTGCCTCGCCCCGGCCCAACGCGACCCGTGCTCCTCGCACACTGACGATGATTGGGCCATGGCCGTAATTCTGCACCATCCTCACCTGCGTTCCCAGCGTAAAGCCAAGCGACGCCATACGGCTGCGGAAATGAGAGCCGCCGTCGAGTTGACGCACCACACCGGTCTCGCCTGTTGCCAGATCGTTGAGGCACAGCCGGTCTGCTTCCAACGTCTCCGGCTCATACTTCCGGGTTTTGTCGGTAACGGAGTCTGGGATGTCGGTCATAAGTTCTCCTCTGCTGTTTGATTTGTCCGATTCCTCTGCTGACAATCCGGGCAATAGCCATCCATGTGGACGTGCGTGTGAACGACGTCCAGGTTCAACCGTTCGGCCAGTTCAGCGCCGGCCTGTTCGATCAGGGGCGATTCAAACTCGATGACCCGGCCGCAGCCCAGGCACGTGAAATGATAGTGAACTCTGCCCGCCACTTCGTAATATCGTCGTTGCCCCTCCCGGTTCAACATGCGCTCCTGAACGATGCCCACCTCTTTGAACACGCTCAGGGTGCGATACACGGTGGCCAGGCTGATGTTAGGGTCTTGTTCTTTGGCCAGCGCGTAAATTCCCTCAGCGTCCAGGTGCTCGTGGCACTCAGACAGTACTTGAAGCAGCACCCGTCGCTGAGTAGTGAGTCGTCGGCCAGCGGCCTGAAGGATCTGCGCTGCATCTTTGAGGTAGATCATCGCCCCTCCTCCCCCCCTTTTGCGAGTGATTTTCAGTTTCAATTATTATAGTACAGGGTGTGAAAAAATGGAAGTGACGTTTGTCACAACGTGAGAAATATGAACTTGACAGATCTCTCTGCCAGGGTTTATAATGGCGTGCAATGTATCTGAAAGAGAGCACGACACTCGCGAAATACTTACCCAAATCTAAATCCTATTGCGGCTTAGGTGCCCGTCGCCCCGGATGGCACGGGCGGTTACGGCGAAGCCGGTGACATTTGTGCCGAATGTCGATGAGGCACAGGTGAAGTCCGGCGCTGTCCCGCAACTGTAGTTCCGGCAGATGGCCACGGGTCATCTGCCGGAAGAGCCAGGACGCCCGCCTGAGCCGTGCACCACATATCTTCGCGGTAAAGGGCGTGGTGCGGCGACTTGAGCTGCGTCACGTCTCCTTGCACATCTCGCAAGGAGACGTTTCTTCTTCAAAGGTTGCTCGCCCACCCCGGCGCGAGGTCAGTAACAGAATTGTTCCCTTTTAAGCAACAACCAGGTGACCGGCACTTGAACATCTGCTAGAAAGGCTCTTTTTTGCCATAATGATGCCAGAAATGGCGACAAAAGTGCCGGTCACCTGGTTCAGGAACAACTCTAATCAGCCTTTTGCGCGAGACGAAAGGAGCAACCTGTGTCCCCCTCTAACGTTTGGCTTTGCCCTTCCTTTTCTCCATCACCATATCTCGATTGCCACAACAGGATACTTTTCTAATGCGCCTGCCTCCGTCCAAAACTCTGATCGTCCCGGCCAGGGGTAAACACCCCACCTTTGACGAAGTGACGGGCATCGCGCTCACCGGCGCGCTTTGCGGACTGTCGGTGTGCGTGCTGTGCCTGACACAAGAGATGCTCGAACGCTGGATGCGCCGCCTGGACGAATGCTCGGTCCCCATCACGCTGTTGGACGTGCTAAATACCAATCGCGCCACCCTCACGGATTGGCAGGCTCTTCTGACCAGTCAGCCCTACGACGTGACTGTGTTGCACGGCGTCCAGTCGGAATTGCAGGCCAACCGGCTTTCTGTCGGTTATGTCAAGTCGCTGGTAGATGCCGTGCCCTCGGGAATGGTCATCGTCGCATAATGCCAGAAACGAAACGCCCCATTTGCCTTTACCCAGTAATTCAGGTAGAATCACTCCGATATGAGCAAGCAAACGCATCCTCGATTCTACCTCCTCACCCTCGGCTGTCCCAAAAACCTGGTCGACTCCGAAGGGATGAGCGAACTGCTGAGCACCAATGGCTACCGCGCCACCGACGACCCGGATCGCGCCGACGTGCTCATCGTCAACACCTGTGGCTTTTTGGAAGCGGCCACGGACGAGTCCATCGGGGCATTGCAAGAACTGGCTGCGGCCAAGCGACCGGCTCAGATGTTGGTGGCGGCCGGCTGCATGGTCCAACGCTTCGGCGCCGACCTCATCCGCCAGGTGCCCGGCCTCGACGGGCTGATCGGCACCCGGAGCTGGCCCGACATCGTCCCCTTTTTGCAGAAGCTGCGTGCCAACCGCCGCCACGAACCCATCTTTCACCTGCCCGAGACAGGCGAGGTGCCGGTGGAGACGGTGTCGCTGAGGCGTGCCGGCCAGAGACCTCGCGCCAGCGCCTATCTGAAGATCGGCGACGGGTGCTCGGCCCCCTGCGCCTTTTGCACCATCCCCAGCTTCAAAGGACCGGGGCGCAGTCGCCCCAGGGAACTGATTCTGCGCGAGGCGCAATCACTGGTGGCGCAAGGCGTGCAAGAGATCATCCTCATCGCCCAGGACACCACCGCCTATGGGCGTGATTGGGGCGAGCAGAACGGCTTGCCAGACCTCATCGAGGACATATTGCGTGCTGTCCCCGACCTGCGCTGGCTGCGACTGATGTATGCCTACCCCGGCCACGTGAGCCGGCGATTGATCGACGTGATGGCCGCTCATCCCCAGGTGTGCCATTATTTGGATCTGCCCCTTCAGCACGGCCATCCCGATACGTTGCAGCGCATGCGTCGCCCGCACAACGTGGAAAAACTGCTGCGCTGGATCGAGTCTTTCCGGGAGGCTATGCCCGATGCCGCCCTGCGCACCACCTTCATCGTCGGCTACCCGGGCGAGACGGAGGCCGAATTCCAGGGCTTGCTGAATTTTATGCAGGCCGTCCAATTCGACCGGGTGGGGGTTTTCACCTTCTCCCCTGAGCCGGGCACGCCCGCCTACGACCTTCCCGACCAGGTCCCCGACGAGGTGAAACAGGAACGTTATCAGCGGGCGATGGAGTTGCAGCAGAGCATCAGTTTGGCCAGGAATCAATCGCAAACGGGCCGGCGGCTGGACGTGCTGGTGGACGGCGCGGGCGACGGGGTGAGCATTGCCCGCTCTTACCGGGATGCGCCGGAGATCGACGGCTTCGTCGTCGTCGAAAAGGAGTTGCCGGTCGGCGAGATGGTGCCGGTGCTGATCACGGGCGCGATGGCCTACGACCTGATGGCCGTCCCTACCGACCAGCCGCTTATGGTGGTGTGATGCCCGGCGGTGGCGCGGTCAGAGACCGGCCACAGCCTCAGGTCTGGAGACCGGCCACAGCCTCTAAGTCCGCAGCACCGGAATCCCCATTCCGGTGCTCCCAGGTGGCGCGGTCAGAGACCGGCCACAGCCTCAGGTCTGGAGACCGGCCACAGCCTCAGGTCTGGAGACCGGCCACAGCCTTAAGGTCTTCCGCCAGGGCAGGCTGTGGCCGAAAAGGAAACACACCCAAAAGAGACAGGCCACCGGTTGTCCGGTGGCCTTTTTTGACACAACGTCGGGTTTCTCCGAAGGGGGGAAGACACCCTATCGGGAGCGACCACCCCCAAACAGCCCGGCCAGGCAGCCGGAGCGAGATTGCAACGTTACCATACGCTGCACATCCTGCATCCGCGCTTCCAACTCGGCGCGCAGAGCCTCCCGGCGGGCCTCCTCGTCGCGCCGAAGCTGGGTGATTTGGCGCTCCAACTCCAGCATCCGCTCGCGCAGGCGGGTGTTCTCTTCCTTGAGGTTGAAATTGTCCTGAAGGACGACTCCCAGCAATTCCCGGTTGGCCGCCTGGCTGTTCAACACCGCTTGCTGACTGTCGGCCACGTTGTGCAGGGTATCGGCCAAAAAGGTCATCGCCGGGGCCAGGGGCAGGGCGGCATCGGCGGCGACGATGCTGCCGGGGCCATCGGGCTTGCTGACGTGCAGCTCGCTCAATCGCTGGCGAACCTGCTCGTAGGTCAGTCCTTCGGCCATCAACCCCTTGACAGTGATGAGCGTTGCCATGTCTTCATCGGAGTAGCGACGATGCTGCTTCCCCTCCGATGAACTGGCCTCTGGTGACAGAAACTCTGAGAATTCGTCGGACCAGCGTCGCAGAGTAGAGGGGGAAACCTCCAGGCGCGAAGCCACCTCCTGTGGCTGGCGATAGCGAGACGTATCGGACATTCCTTCTCCTTCCCTTTATGCAGTAGTCAGATGTCAGTAGACAGTCAATGTCATTAAGTTAAGGGAACGAGTATGTCATTGCGAGCGTAGCGAAGCAATCTCCTGCCTTCAAATGCAAGCAACGGTGAGGATTGCTTCGTCGCTGCGCTCCTCGCAATGACATACCACGGAGCGAGAGGTCTTATCTTAATGACATTGAGTGATCAGTAACCAGTGTTTTCTACCTCTCTATACTCCACGCTCTACTTCTCACTCATCGTCGAGCACCTGGTAACTGGCGTCCACGACCTCACCGGCGGATTCGGGGGGTGCATTGCCCGCCAGTTCGTCGCGGTGACGCTGCACCGCGCTGGAGGGACACATCTCTACGAACAACTTAAAGCCCAGCAAGAGGATCGCCAGATCGTCGAGCTGACCTAATCCCAGCACAGGGTCGGGCACCAGATCAATGGGAGAGATCAGGTAGAGGATTGCCAGTGGTGGGATGAACTTCACCCAGGTGGGCACGTCCCGGTCGGCCAGCAATCGCCAGATCAACCTGAGTTGATAGATGATTTCGCCCAGGAAACCAGCCACGTGCTGAACGTCGGATGTTTGGCCTCGTCGTGTCACGTCCTGTCCCCCACTTCAAGCACAAGCGACCCCAATCAACCAGATAACGACGGATATTATAGCCTTACCTGGCGAATTAAGCAATTGTTTCGCCCACGACGGGAGCGTTCGATTTGAGAGATTCTCCGGTTCGGCCCGCTCTTGCCGTGCCGCGCAGCCCGCGCTATAATCAGTGTCGGTGGGTGAGTGATGAAAAAGACTCTGCTCGAATCGCTGGTTGATTATAATATGGCGATGTTGCGCGCCCTGGCCGACGTGCGGGGTGCCGTGCTGACCAGCAATCATCAGTCAGCGGCGGTTGAGGAGCTGGCTGCACAATTATCTACCCCCACCTCGGTGGCGATTGCCCTCACCGACCTCTCCCCGGCTGAGCGGGAGGCCTTGGCCACGCTCCAGGCGGCCGGCGGCTGGATGGAGACGCCTCGCTTTGCCCGGCGCTTCGGCGCAGTGCGGACGATGGGGCCGGCCCGGCTGGAGCGCGAGCGTCCCTGGGAGTCGCCGGCCAACCCGGCCGAAGGGTTGTGGTACCGGGGCCTCATCTTCAAGGGATTCCGGCAAACCGAGGCGGGCGTCGTGGAGGTGGTCTACGTCCCCGACGACCTGCTGACGTTGCTGCCGGAGGTGTCGCCCAGGGAGCTCACCTTCGCGCTGGCGCCCGCCGCCACGCCCCCCCGCGTCCAGCCCGCCACCGTCGATCTGGTCGAGGACGTGTTTGGGGTGCTGGTCCACGTTCGCAACCACGACGTGCGCCTGGGCCCCGACGATACTCTCCGCCCCAAAGATTTGCAGGCCATCAATGCCCTCTTTGTCTCGCCGGCGCCGGCGGCCAACGTGGCCCACGATGATCGCCTGGCCTTTGTGCTGCGCCTTTGCCGGGCCTCGGACCTGGTGGCCGTGGCCCAGGGACGGTTGGTCCTTAACCCCAACCCGGCCCGCGCCTGGTTGCAGGCTCCCCCGGCCCGCCGTCTGCTGGAGCTGCAAATGGCGTGGCGCGACGACGCGGACTGGAACGATCTGTGGCACGTCCCCTCGCTCAAACCGCAGCCGACCGGCTGGAAAAACAACCCCATCCTGGCCCGCCGCAAGGTGCTGGGCTTTCTGGCTCACTGCCGGCCGGGCACGTGGTACGGACTGGACGACCTGGTGACGACCGTCAAATCGGTCGACCCCGACTTCCAGCGACCGGGGGGCGATTACACCACCTGGTACATTCACGACCAGCACGGAGAACCTTTGATGGGCTTTGAGCATTGGGACGAAGTAGAGGGCGCACTGCTTCGCTACGTGCTGTCCGGTCCATTGCATTGGCTGGGCGTCACCGACCTGGGTTTTGAAGAAGACCCCGATTCCCCTGCTGCCTTCCGCCTGGCCGAAACCGGGCTGCCCCTGCTGGGCCTGGCCCCCTCCCCGGCGACAGCCCCGGCCGAGGGGCCTGTCCCGAGCGCTGTCGAGGGGCCTGTCCCGAGCGCTGTCGAGGGGCCTGTCCCGAGCGCTGTCGAGGGGCCTGTCCCGAGCGCTGTCGAGGGGCCTGTCCCGAGCACTGTCGAGGGGCCTGTCCTGGTCGTGCGCGACGACCTCACCGTGCGGATACGGACGGATGCCAGCCTCTACGACCGGTTTCAATTGTCGCGCTTTGCCGATCTGATGGAGCGGGAGGCAGACCGGGTCAGCTATCGCATCTCGTCCGCCAGCCTGGCCCGTGCCCGGCGGCAGGGGATCACCGTCGGGCAGGTCAGCGCCTTTCTGAGACGCGCTTCAGGGGATCGCGTGCCTGCCAGCGTGCTGGACGGCCTGCGCCGCTGGCACGACCGAAGCGGGGCCATCTGGCTGGAACAAGGTGTGGTGCTGCGGGTGGACCGCCCGGAGACGCTGAAGGCTCTGCGCCAGGACCGGGCCATAGCCCCCTTGCTGGGTGACGTGCTGGGACCCCAGGCCGTGCTCGTCCCCCGGGCGAACGTGTCGCGGGTGCGCCGTTGGCTGGCGGAGCAGGGGTATCTGGAGACTGGGGACTAGAGGCAATACCTTTCAAATAAGGGCTCCTTCAACAGCGAATTCGTACTTTTGAACAGGAAGACATAGGAAAAAGGGTGACGGTATATGTGGAGTTCCGCTCAGAGCCACAGCTCGGCGAAATGGCTTTGAAGGTTGAGGCCAGTGGCGGTGTTTTGGTCGTTTGAGACGGAACTTCGACATTTTACGTTTGACCACTCGCGGGTTG